>NZ_CAKZMP010000226.1 GCF_937128705.1 uncultured Kiloniella sp.
TAAAGGGTGAGCATTTACAACGGACGGGTTCCTTTAAAATGCGCGGGGCGATGAATAAGGTTCTGACCTTGTCAGAAGAACAACGGGCAAAGGGTATAACCACAGCATCAACGGGAAACCATGGTATGGCAACGGCCCAGGCTGCCAGCGTTGGGAATGTAGAAGCCACAATCTACTTGCCGGATACTGTTTCCCCCCTGAAGCATGGAAATATCACCAGAATGGGGGCGAAGACCGTTTTGGTCGAAGGCACCTGTGTGGATAGCGAGCGTACGGCAAGAGCGGCAGCAACGAAACAGGGTATCACTTATGTTTCAGCCTATGCTGATCTGGATGTTATCGCCGGACAAGGAACAATTGGTTTAGAGCTGGCGGCGCAATGCCCTGATCTTGCTGCTGTTTATATCTGTGTTGGTGGTGGCGGACTTATTTCCGGCGTGGGAAGTTATCTCAAATCGTGTTTGCCTGATACGGATATTATTGGATGCTGGGCCGAAAATGCCGCGTCCATGCATCATTGTCTGGAAAAAGGTGAAATCTATGAGGCGTGGGAAGCCGACACGCTTGCCGATGGATCCGCAGGTGGTGTTGAAGAAGGCACCGTTACTTTTCCGATTTGTCAGCAGGTTATTGATCGTCATGTCTTGGTCAACGAAGAAGAAATTGCGCAAGCCATGCGCGATGTTGCGGCCAATGAACGCTTTATTGTTGAGGGATCTGCGGGTGTTGCCGTTGCTGCGGCCCTTAAAATCGGAAGCGATTATCAAGGCAAGAAGATCGCGGTTGTGATCTGTGGACGTAACATCGGCTACGAAACATTTTGTGATGTGCTCAACTCAGTAGAGGGAGAGAAAAGAAATGCGTAATTTTTCACTGGAAACTTTCTTTTCTGACTGGGAGTTCAAAGCCAGATACCATATGACGGCGTCTGATATTCAAAGCATGACCCTTAATGAACTTTTGGCAATGGCAAGCGAAGAAGACCGCGAAAAGTTTTATGATCTCTCGTTAAGTTATACGGAAACCTTTGGGCATCCGCTGTTGCGGCAAGAAATCGCCAACACCTATGACGGGTTAGCGTCGGAAGATATCTTGTGCTTTGCTGGTGCAGAGGAAGGCGTTTATGTGGCCATGAGGGTTCTGTTGGAGCCCGGGGATCATGCCATTGTTGTGGTGCCCAATTATCAGGCGGCGGAAACACTGCCCCTTGATATCTGTGATGTAACGGGTGTTCCGCTCGATCCAGATGATAACTGGTCGCTGGATATGGACGCTGTGCAAGATGCAATCAGGCCCAATACTAAACTGATTTCTATTAACTTTCCCAACAATCCGACAGGTGCGATTTTAAAACGCAGTTCTTTTGATCGTTTGATAGAGCTTTGCCGTGCTCACGGAATTTATCTGTTCAGTGATGAAGTCTATCGGGGGATTGAACGGGATGAGAGCTTGCGACTGCCACAGGCAGCAGATGTTTATGAAAAGGCCCTGTCGTTAAATGTGATGTCAAAAGCCTATGGGTTGCCAGGATTACGTATCGGCTGGATTGCTTGTCAGGATCGGGATCTTCTCAAACGTTTGGAATGTTACAAACACTATCTGTCTATATGTAATTCCGGGCCGAGCGAGTGGTTGTCGATTGTTGCTCTGCGCGCGCGGGAACAGATCTTGGCGACCAATCGCAAGTTGGTCAAAGAAAACGCAGGCAAGTTAACAGCATTTTTTGATGAATTTCCAGACCTGTTTGATTGGCAAGTGCCAGATGGAGGCTGTGTTGGCTTTCCAGCATACAAAGGTAAGGGAACAACGGATGAATTTTGTGAAGACTTGATCAATAAATCTGGCGTGCTGTTGTTACCACCACGGATTTACAAATCCGACTTGTTGCCTGTCACCTGGAACCGTTTTCGGATTGGCTTTGGTCGCAAAAATATCGATGAAGGATTGGCCGCTTTTCGTGCTTATCTCAAGAGCAACACATGAATACTTTACCGATCATAACGCTTGAGGAGATTCAAGCTTGTTTGAGCGAAGATGATGTTCTCACCGCTGTAAAGGGGGCCTTGGTTTCTCATGGGCGAGGGGAGGTAAACTCACCACCACCGGGTATTTTGCAAATTGATAATCCGGCAGTCGGAGAGTGCCACATCAAATACGGTCATCAAAAAGGGGCCGATACTTTTGTTGTGAAAATCGCAAGTGGTTTTCGAGATAACGGCAAGCTTGGCCTGTCCCCCAACAGTGGCATGATGCTGGTCCTGAGTGCGCAAACGGGCGCGCCCGTCTGTGTGTTGGATGACCAGGGGTGGCTCACAGATATTCGCACCGCAGCCGCGGGGGCTTTGGCGGCACAGGCTGGCGCACCGGATAATGTGAAGGCAATAGGCATTATCGGCACAGGGGAACAGGCACGTCTTCAGGCGTACTGGACATGCCGCCTGTTGGGGTTGAAGTCTATCGTCGTTTATGGGCGCAATCCCGAACAGGTGACAAAGTATGTCACTGACATGACTGCGCAGGGATATGAGGTAAGCTCTGTATCAGAAGTGAAAGAACTACTCGGTCAATGTAATCTTGTCATTACAACAACTCCGTCGCCAACAGCATTGGTGCTAAAAGATGATGTGCAACCGGGCACGCATATCGTTGCTATGGGGGCGGATAATCCGGGAAAACAGGAACTGGATGCGGTATTGTTCGAACAAGCTGCGGCTATAATGGTCGATGACCTTGCGCAATGTGTCCATCACGGTGATCTGGGCCATGCAGTTCGTGGTGGTTTAATCTCGCAAGATCGCGCTGTTTCACTGGGGCTGGTTCTGGCGGGTGAACAGCCGGGACGCTTAAATGCTGATGATATTACCATCGCCGACCTAACCGGCATTGCCGCCGAAGACATCGCGGTGGCATCACTGGTTTGGGAACGGTTAAAAATCAAACAGGGCAGGACTTAGATTGTAAAGTATATAAAAGACTTGAAACCTTGGGGGGAAGGTTGCATTCTCGGCAGATAATTCTACCTCTCCCAGTCTTCAATAGGCTATCTCACGGGCAAAGGGGTCCCTGATAAAGGGTTTAGGGCAAAGGTAGTGCTTCAAATTTGATTCTGTTGCGCTTCTCGAGACCGTTATGACACTTTTAAATGCCAAAGATCTGGGCATTACCCTTGGTATGCCGCTTTTCTCAAACCTGAATTTTTCCATCAACAAGGGTGATCATATTGGTTTGGTTGCCGCCAATGGTCGTGGGAAATCCACGCTGCTAAGTTGCCTTGCTGGCGGGTTAGAGCCAACCGAGGGAGATATCACCCGCGCACGTGGATTAAAGGTCGGGTACGTAGAACAAAATGTTCCCGAAGAACTCATGACA
>NZ_CAKZMP010000227.1 GCF_937128705.1 uncultured Kiloniella sp.
AGCCAATCCAGAAGGTCTTTACCGGGGGCTGCCACAATTCGGTATTGCGGAAAGTGAATATGCGGATCAATAAACCCGGCCATAATGATTTTATCATCGTAATCATCACATGGAAGGTCTTTAAATTCATCCGGCAGTTGGGCAAAAGCGCCTTGCCAGAGTATACGCCCGCCTTCGCTGATAACCACAGCGCCCTTGGTTTCGTATTGAACCGAATTATCATCACCCTTGATACGGGGATTATCGGTAAAGTTAACGGTCGCACCGCGGAGTAGTTTGGCAGCTGTTTGATCTTTGTTTGTCATCATATGACCTTGGCGTTATCAGCCGGAAATTCGGCAGTTGATCTTCATTGCGATATTAGATTGCTCTGTTTAAGAAAGCGTGGACACCTTTGACCGTGATTTATGCACGACGAAACAGATGCCAAGTCTTTCCCAACAGGCACGTTATAAATCCAAGGTTATCGACCTCTGCGGGTTTACCCACCAGACAACAGGCCTTGGGACCATAATTTTGATTTTTTTAATCTTGTTTGGATGGACGAATGAAAAGGTAACCCGTTTTAGGCCCTGATCTTTTCGATTATCCAGCTTGTCTTTTTAAAGCTTATCTTATTATCTGGGCACCAACCCCCGATTTTTCAGGGGTTGGTGTTGTCCCAGTATTTTTCTTCAAGATGCCAAGTTCAAGATATTAAGTTACCGGACACCTTTGTAACTTTTATTGTGGCAACTGATCGTCAACACCCTGAACATACCAGTTCATGCCAAGAAGATCACCAACGGCAACTGTTTCGCCTTCTTTCACAGCAACAGAACCGTCTTGTTTGGTGATTGGCCCCTGGAATGGGTGCAGATCGCCAGATGTGATTTTGGCTTCAGTTTCTTCTGCCATTTTTTTCACATCGTCGGGAAGGTTTGTGTAATCAGCCATGACAACCATCTTCTCGTTCAAGCCACCCCAAGTATCTTCGGATTTCCATGTACCATCCAATACAGCCTGTGTACGGTTTACATAGTAAGATGCCCAGTCATCGATAATGGCGGTTAGCTGAGCTTTTTCAGCAAAGGCATACATGTTTGACGCCTGACCAAAACCGTGAACACCCTGTTCCTGTGCAATTTGAAGCGGTGCTGTAGAATCAGTGTGCTGAGTGATAATGTCAGCGCCCTGACCAATCAGAACCTTGGCGGCATCGGCTTCTTTACCGGGGTCAAACCATGAGTTTACCCAAACGACTTTCAGTTTGAAATCAGGGTTTACGGATTGAGCGCCAAGCATAAAGGCGTTGATACCACGTACAACTTCTGGAATTGGGAAAGAACCAATATAGCCAGCTACACCAGATTTTGATTGTTTGGCAGCAATTTGACCAATGATGTAACGGCCTTCGTAAAACCGTGAAGAATAGGTCGAAACGTTATCTGAACGTTTGTAGCCTGTGGCGTGTTCAAACTTTACATCCGGGAAGCGTTTGGCAACTTTCAGGGTTGGCTCCATGAAACCAAAGGAAGTTGTGAAAATTAGTTTGGACCCTTTACGTGCCAGACGTTCAATCGCACGTTCTGCATCCGGACCTTCGGCAACTTTTTCGACATAAGTTGTTTCAATTTGATCGCCAAATTTTTCTTCGATGGCTTTGCGTCCTTGATCATGTTGGTAGCTCCAACCGTGATCACCAACGGGGCCAACGTATATAAAACCAACTTTCAGCTTATCTGCAGCAGATGCCGGGACTATCGCGAGAGATAGTGCGATCGCGGCGGCAAATCCCAAGATTTTCTTCATGTGGGTTATCCTTCCCTGATTACTGAATTCCCTTGGGCAAGAGAACTCTTTGCGGCCGTTTCATTCTTTTGACGTCAACGCTGGCCGATGTATGCGATGACACCTGTATTAATTTCATTCTTCTCTCTGTTGGCCTCGCCTGAATTAACGCTTTGGGTGTTTGGCTCAACAGGGAAATCATATTATCGATCGGGAACAAAGGTTTGACCGATACATGCTGGTGTATTTACACGAGTTAGCGTTTTGTTGCCAGAAATAATGACCAACGCAATGATGGTTACAACATAAGGCAATGATGACAGGAACTGTGATGGTATGCCAAAGCCAAGCGCTTGAACATAAAGGCCCATAATCCAAACGGCCCCGAACAGATAGGCACCAATTGCAAGACGTTTGGGCAACCACGTTGAAAAAACCACTAAAGCCAGCGCAACCCAGCCACGTCCGGCGGTCATGTTCTCAATCCACTGTGGTGTATAGGCGAGCGACAGATAGGCCCCAGAAAGACCGGAACAGGCCCCCCCGAACATAATGCAGGCATAACGTACAGCGATCACATTGTACCCAAGTGCATGGGCTGAATTGTGATTATCCCCGACAGAGCGAATGATCAGGCCTATTCTGGTTTTAAATAGCACATAGGTCGTGCCAAAAATCAGCGCGATAGAGGTGTAAACAAGGATATCCTGTCCAAAGAGGATCGGCCCGATAAAAGGTATCGTGCTCAGAAACGGAATGGAAAGCTGTTGTAGTTTTACGCCGGGAAGTCCGACAAATGATTCCCCGATAAGTCCTGATAACCCAAGCCCCAAAAGGGTGAGTGCTAAGCCAGTTGCAACCTGATTGGTGGCTAATGTTTGTGTCAGAATTGCAAAGAAGAAGGAGAGGGCAACGCCCCCAAGAACGCCAGCAAGAATGCCGATGTAGGGGTTACCTGTTGTGTAGGCCGCGGCAAATCCGCAAACAGCCCCCATAACCATCATGCCCTCGACACCTAGGTTGAGAACGCCGGACCTTTCGGTAACCAACTCACCAATTGCTGCAAGGAGCAAGGGGGTTGAAGCGGTAATAATTGTCAAGATGACAGCTTGTGTTGCATCCATTGGTCTTACTCCGCCGCTACTGATTGTTGTTTTGTTGAACCCAGCATCTTTATCCGATAGAGGATCAACGTATCACAGGCCAAAATGAAAAAGAGCAAGATACCCTGAAAAACCTGTGCTGTTTTATCGGATACACCCAAATCAATCTGCGCGGCTTCGCCACCGATATAGGTAATGGCCAACATGACCCCGGCAAAAAGAACGCCGATGGGATTTAAGCGACCAAGGAACGCCACGATAATAGCTGTAAAGCCATAACCAGGTGAAATGGTGGGCTGTAACTGTCCGCTTGGCCCCGCTACTTCGCCAATTCCGGCAATTCCAGCTAATCCGCCGGAAAGCAACAGGCAAAACCAGACGACCTTCTTTCTTGAAAAACCTGCAAAACGTCCTGCACGCGGGGAATTTCCGATGACCAGTATTTCAAAGCCTTTAAGTGTTCTGCTCATAAGAACCGTCAGGATCGCAACAACGATCACGGCAAGGATAATCCCGATATGGACACGCCCATCGCCAAGTGTTGGGAGAAGTTGCCAACCTTCAAAAGCAATAGATTGCGGAAAGTTAAAGCCTTTGGGGTCCTTCCACGGACCACGAACAACCCAATCTAAAAAGAGCTGCGCGATATAGACCATCATTAGGGACGTTAAAATTTCGTTGGCGTTAAACCTGTTTTTTAAAAAAGCAGGGATTGCGGCATAGAGCGCGCCACCCAAAGCGCCGAGCGTAATCATGGCGACGAGGGCAAGTGGTGATTGCCATGATGTGAAAACAATCGGGACAATTGATCCTACAATCGCACCCATGGTCAACTGGCCCTCGGCACCGATATTCCAGACATTGGCCATGTAACACACGGATAGCCCGGCACCGATGAGGATGAGGGGAGCGGCCTTCACGAAGACTTCTTCAAGCGACCACATAGATGTCAAAGGCTCGATGAAATACACATAGAGTGCTTCGAAGGGATTAAGCCCTTGAACAGCAAAAATGATGGCACCAGTAAGAACCGTCAGGGCAATCGCCAGCAACGGTGACATAAGGGTCATGAATTCCGAGTGTTCGGAACGTTTTTCCAACACGAGTTTCATGCGCTTACCTTCTCATTTGTCCCTGTTGCATCGGGGTTTTTCTTCTCGTGAGCACCAGCCATCAGCAAGCCGATTTTTTCCAGTGTCAGATCGCCAGCAGGGAAAGCTTCTGAAAGTTGTCCGCGAGAGATAACTGCAATTCTGTCAGCTATTTCGAAAATTTCATCTAAGTCCTGTGATATCACCAAAACCGCAGATCCAGCCAAAGCAAGGTCAATCATGGCCTGTCGGATCAAGGCGGCGGCCCCGGCATCTACCCCCCATGTGGGCTGGTTGATAACAAGTACCTTTGGCTTACGATCCAGTTCGCGACCCACAACGAATTTCTGTAGGTTCCCCCCGGATAGTGACCTGGCTTCGGGATCAGGTTTGCCCTTGCGGACATCATAGTCCCGGGTGATCCGTTCGTTGATTGCAATGGCACTTTCACGGTTGATAAAGCCAGACTTTGACAGGCCGGCATCATCAGAATGACGGGTCAGAACGATATTTTCTGACAGGGAAAGTCCGGGAACAGCACCGTGCCCCAGTCGTTCTTCCGGCACAAATCCAGCTCCGTTGCGTCGGCGTTGGGTTATCGTATCCAGACCGCTATCTCGCGCGTCGATTTGTACCGCACCTGCTGTGCCTGAGGTGCGTTCGCCAGAAATAGCATCAAAAAGTTCTGACTGCCCGTTACCGGCAACGCCTGCAATGGCAACAACTTCACCCGCTTTGACATCCAGATTGATATCGACCAGAGAAACGCCAAAGGGACCATCGGCATCTTGGGATAGTCTGTTAAGTTTCAACAGGGTCTCGCCAGGTTTATGCTCTCTGTTTGCATTGATTGCATGAACATCAGCACCGACCATTAGTCTGGCGAGACTGGCGGCAGTTTCTTTCTGCGGATCCACCTGTCCAACAACTTTTCCCATTCGCAAGATTGTTGCATCGTGACAAAGCCGTTTCACCTCATCAAGACGGTGAGAAATGTAGAGAACGGCACAGCCTTCTTTTGCAAGGCGCTCTAGCGTCAGGAATAGCTGATCAGCTTCTTGTGGCGTTAGGACGGCTGTTGGTTCGTCCATGATCAACAGACGCGGTTCCTGTAACAGGCAGCGAACAATTTCAATACGCTGCCTTTCACCGACGGAAAGGTCAGCAACCAATGCTGTGGGTTCTAGGGGAAGACCGTATTCTTTGGAAACGTCGGAAATTTTTTGGGAAAGGTCTTTGATGTCTGTATCTTTGGGCAGGGCGAGGGCAATGTTTTCAACAACGTTCAAGGCTTCGAACAGGGAGAAGTGTTGAAAAACCATACCAATACCCAAGTTACGGGCCGCAGCAGGATTGGCGATGGACACTTCTTGCCCCAGCCAATGCAACGAGCCTGCGGTGGGCTGTAAGGATCCGTAGATAATTTTGACAAGCGTTGATTTGCCCGCGCCGTTCTCGCCGAGCAGCGCGTGAATTTCGCCCGGGGCCAGCTTCAGCGTGACATCGTCATTCGCCGCCAGATCCCCGAACATCTTGGTGATTCCGCGTGCTTCCAACAGATAATCTGTCGTTGCAGCTGTGCCGCCTTTTGTGGATACATGATCCCCCAATTGCTGGCCCTCCCAGTAAGCCTATGTTCCCAGTTCAGTAAGTTTTTAACTCTCCGGTTTTTAACTTACTAGGTTTTATTCATTTTTTTGTCTTATTGGACAAACTTTAGGGCTTTTTTATCCCTTACCAAGTCGATCCGATCATTAGAATCCAAGACTGTACCCTGTTGGGCTATCTTTTCATCCCTGATGAGTAATTCTGCTGTAACTGATGCGGCGATTGCCGCGGGGTGTTTTGATTTTATACCGTCAATACCAATCGGACAGACGAGCTTGTTGATGTTCTGTTTTACCATGCCGAATGATTTCAGACGGCTTTTAAAGCGTGCTTTTTTGGTATCTGATCCTATAACACCGACATAGGCAAAGCGTTCGGCGGATAAGGCTGCATTGACCAAATCCAGATCAAGCGCATGGCTGTGGGTCATGATCACAATAAAAGCGCCGTCTGGTGCTGTAGTTAAGGTTTCCACAGGTGTTGGTGTGTATATCTTTTCTACATTGCCGGGGGTAATTGATGGCAGGGCGTTGTGTCGTGAATCAATCCAGACAAGATCAAATGGCAGTGCAGCCATATTAAGCATCAAGGCCCGTCCGATGTGTCCCGCACCATAGAGATAAACCTGACGCTTCTTTTCGCCGAAACTTTCGAGAATATCTCCGTTACGATCAAAGCTCAGTTTCTGTTGTGATTCCTCAGTTATCTTTCGGACAACACGATCTGCGTTAAAACAGCCCCGTGTAGAAAAGGGTCCTGTTTCTTCCATAACCGCTAATTCTTTTACGTCACTCAGTTGTTCTTTCGTAAAAACTTCGATGAGCAACTTTACTGCTCCGCCACAACACTGCCCCAATTCTGGGCCAAGGGCATGTTGGCTGAAGTTTAGTAATGCTTTTTTGTTGCGCATGAGCTTTTGCGCGTCAGCCTGTGCGCGCCATTCAAGCGTGCCACCGCCGATCGTACCATGAAAGCCGCCATCTGGTCGAATAACCATGCGTGTTCCGGCTTCTCGCGGAGCAGAACCCAGCACCTCTGTCATGGTGATCATAGCGCAACAACCCGCGTCTTCCAGGCTTTTTGCGATGAGCGACCAGACTTTCATTATTCTTCTCCAGCCCTTTTGTCTCGTTTCTTCATATCTTGAACAGAACGAAGAATATTTTCTGGTGTGGCTGGCGTGTTTATTTGCGGCACCTGACCGGGAGAGAGTGAAGCGATGGCATTGGTTACGGCCGAGAAAACAGCCGTCGCCAACATGACAGGGGGTTCGCCAACGGCCTTTGATCTATAGATTGTATCTTCTCTGTTTCCTGTTGAATTCCATAAGTTTACACGGAAATCTTCAGGTATATCCGACGCTGTTGGGATTTTATAGGTCGAGGGCGCGTGTGTTCGAAGACGTCCCTGATCGTCATAGACAAGCTCTTCAGTGGTCAGCCAGCCCATGCCCTGAACAAAACCGCCTTCGATCTGTCCTATGTCAATGGCCGGGTTCAGTGATTTTCCAACATCATGCAGAATATCGACCCGATCCACTTTCATCTCACCGGTTAAGGTATCAATGGTAACCTCTGCACAACAGGCACCATAGGCAAAGTAGAGGAACGGGCGGCCGTCTTTGGTATCTCTGTCCCACGTAATATGCGGTGTTGCATAGTATCCCGTTGACGAAAGAGATACCCGTTCCAGAAAAGCCTGTTGTGTTAATTCCGCAAAAGCAATTTCCTGATCACCAACCTTTACCTTGTTATGAGCAAAACTGATGGTTGTTTTATCAACTTGATAAAGCTTGCTCGCGAGGTCAATCAATCGGTCTTTGATGGTTTGAGCGGCTTGTTTCGCCGCCATACCGTTCATATCAGAGCCAGATGAAGCGGCTGTGGGGGCGGTATTGGGAACTTTATCCGTTTTGGTTGCCGTTATTCGGACGTGGTCCAGATCAATGCCAAATTCTTCGGCGACCACCTGGGCAACCTTGGTATAGAGACCTTGCCCCATTTCGGTGCCGCCGTGGTTCACCTGTACAGACCCATCGGTATAGACATGGACAAGGGCACCAGCTTGATTGAGGTGCTTAAGGGTAAAGGATATGCCGAATTTTACCGGATTAAGCGCGAGGCCTTTTTTGAGGAAAGGGCTTTTTTCGTTAAAGGCGGCTATTTCTTTGCGACGGTTGCGATAATCACTGGTGCTTTCCAGCTCCGACACAAGTTCATCAAGGATGTTATCCTGAACCTGCATGCCGAATGGTGTGATATTGCGATCTTCATCGCCATAGAAGTTGATCTTTCGCACGTCAAGCGGATCCATACCCAGCTTAATGGCAATGGTGTCCATCATACGTTCTGAAAAGACCATTCCCTGTGGACCACCAAAGCCACGAAACGCGGTATTGGAAACAGTATTCGTCATCACACGGCGGGACAGGATACGTGCTTGCGGATAGTAGTAGGAATTATCCGCATGAAACATGGTGCGATCATTCACGCCTAGGGACAGATCAGCAGAACAGCCACAGCGTGAATTGAATTCTACGTTTACGGCAGTCAGTTTTCCCTGATCATCATATCCGGCTTGCCAGTGACAGGCCTGATCATGTCGCTTGCCCGTCATGATCATATCATCATCACGATCCAGACGCATCTTAGCCGGGCGTCCGGTGACATGGGCAACCAAGGCTGATAATGCGGCCCATTGTGCGGCCTGAGATTCCTTGCCCCCAAAAGCACCGCCCATACGGCGACATTCACAAACAACTGCAGCATCCTGAACGCCAAGCATTTTGGCAACGGTGTGTTGAATTTCTGTGGGATGTTGGGTTGATGAATGAACCAGTATCTCACCATCATCCCCAGGAATGGCCATAGCGATCTGACCTTCCAGATAAAAGTGTTCCTGTCCGCCAATATGGAAACTATCTGTGATTTTATAGGGGGAATATGCAATCACTTCATCCGGCGAACCGCGTAAAAACTCGTATGGTGGCAGGACAGATGCGTCTTTTTCAAGACCGTCTTCCACAGTCACCATAGGCGCCGTTTCTTCTATTTCGATCTTGGCCAGTCTTGCCGCTTTTCTTGCCGCTAAATGACTTTTTGCTGCGACGACAAAGATAACTTGCCCGTGAAAGAGGATGTGCCCATCCGCAAGGATCATGTCATCGCCCATTGCCGGGCTACAGTCGTTGACACCGGGAATATCTTTGGCTGTTAAAACCGCCACAACACCGGGGGCCGATTTTACGGCACTTAAATCAAGGCTTTTGATTTTACCGCAAGAGGCCTGTGCATAGCCAGGGGCAAGATGAAGTGTGCCCTGTGGTTCACGAATATCGTCGATATAGAGCGCCGTTCCCTTGATGTGGCGTTCAGCACTATCGTGTTTGTTGTCTTTACCAACGGTGGCTGTTGAAACATTTGTATCAGGTGACTTATGTAGCATTTGGTTACACAGCCTCCCTTACATCAATGGCTCTGGCACCAATAACTCTTGTTTGATCGCTTTCATGGTCAATTGTTTCGCTCGAAATTTCATGAAGCGCTTTAATTAACAGCCCCTTTGCAGCCTCCATTCTATAATCCGCAGAGGCTCGCATGTCAGAAAGCGGGGTGAAATCCTGTTCCAAGGTTTGAACTGCTTTTTCCCATGTTTCGGAAACATTTAAGTCGATGCCTTGTAAGGCTTTTTCTGTATGCGCAGCCCGCTTTGGCGTGGCTGCCATTCCGCCATAAGCAATACGGGCCTGTGTTATTCTGTTATTATCAATCGTTAGTTTAAACGCAGCGAGTAGGGCGGATATGTCTTGATCAAAGCGTTTGCTTATTTTGTAACTGCGAAAGATTTCATTCTCGGTAAGCTTTGGCACACGGATCTTGCTGACAAACTCGCCTTCTTCTCGGTCCTGCTTTCCATAGTCGATGAAGAAGTCCTCTAGATCGATCTCTCTGGTATCTGTTCCTTTTTGCAAGGATAGCTTGGCATTCAGGGCAATAAGTAACGGTGGACTGTCACCAATGGGTGATCCGTTTGCGATATTGCCACCAATGGTGCCAGATGCCCGAACCTGAGTTGATCCGATCCTGCGAATAATCTCGGCAACATCCGGATCAATAGTAGCGAGTACTTCCTGTGCATCGGCGTAGGTTACACCAGCACCAATAATAATTTCATTGGTGTCATGGGTAATTTTTTGTAGCTCGGTAACACGTCCAATATGAATGATCTTAGGAAGGTCCCTCAGTTGCTTGGTAATCCACAGACCCACATCAGTTGCACCCGCGACGATCACCGCATCGGGATGTTTTTCGTAAATCGAGGCCAATGTTTTCGTGGATGCTGGCGCGGCAAAGAATTTTGCCTCATCCCCGATAAACAGATCTTCTTTGTCATCCAGTTCATTGAGTTTGGTTGTTCTTGCCTGTGCGTCTTGACGAAAGCGATCTTCAGCTTTCCCGGTACAGCTTTCCAAGGCGGCGTCAATGATAGGACGATACCCCGTACAACGACACAGATTTCCCGCGAGTTGATCGTTTATAGTGGTTCTGTCTGCTTTCATTTTCGCGTGGTAAAGCGTGAAGAGCGACATAACGATGCCGGGGGTACAGAAACCACATTGTGACCCGTGGTGGCGCAGCATTGCATCTTGAACAGGGTGGAGTTGTTGTGATCTTTTGGCCTGAGAGCCTTTAACTAGTGGGCCTTTAGAGAGATCATCAACAGTAATGATTTCCTTACCGTCCATCATACCTAGCAATTGAATGCAGCTGTTCACAGCCTGATATTGTAGTTTCCCATCTTTCAGAGAACCGATTGCCACAGTACAGGCCCCACAATCGCCTTCACCGCACCCTTCTTTTGTGCCGCATGATCCTTCTCTCAGTCGTAAATAATCAAGCAGGGTTTCATTGGGATCGATATTATTAAGTTCGATCAGTTCACCGTCGCGAAGGAATTTAACGTCTTGCCGCATAACTGTTAGCTCCCGCGATAGGTTGAATAGCCGAAAGGCGAAATAAGAAGGGGCACATGGTAATGAGCATCTTTGTCAGCAATTCCAAAACGGATTGGAATAATGTCAAGAAATAGGGGGTCGGGAAGGTTATCGGCTTGTGATTTTAAATAATCACCCGCCATAAATCTCAATTCGTATTGGCCGATTGTGAACTCGGCGTCGTCCAGCAATGGGCTATTGACCCGCCCATCATCGTTCGTTTGAACGCGTTTCACAAAGTTACAGCTCGCACCTTCATGCTTCCAAAGTTCAATGGTCAAATCTTTTGCTGGAATACCACGGGCGGTATCCAATACATGTGTAGTCAGTCGCCCCATGCGACTTTACTCCCCTGAAAAAATCACTGTTGTGAATTTACCGTCTTGTCTTGCACCGCTGGTTTCCAGCGTTTTTAACGAATACAAGCAAACGATTTTTATTATTTGAATAAGAGTATGACAGTGTTTGTGTGATCTAAAAAGAATAATGTTTAGATATCAGGGAGCTAAAAAAGGCATCAGATGATCGGGTGCTTTTTCAGATAATCGACGGCAAATTTTTCAAACATCTGGGTAGCTGGCGAAGGGGTTCTGCTTGATTGCCTGATGAGCATCAAGCGATCCATCGGCAGGTCGCGATCTGTCAGGGGCAAAAAGGTCAGAGCTCCTGATTTCAAGTGATGCTCGATGCCTATGCGCGTTTGAAAGGCGATACAGCGGCCTTCCTGCGCCATTGCCGCCATAACTCGTAGTGAATTTGCTTCCAGAATTGGTTTATTTATTTCTCCCTTCATGTCGGTGCTATCTTCCATTGCCCTATCAAGGGCGTGGCGAAGGCTAAGACCTTGTGCTGGAAAGGCGTAGGGGTGTTTAAAGCAATCTGCGAGACAAACCGTTTCTTGTTGGGTTAGCGGATGGTTCGGTGCCGCAATTGCGCCGACTTCAATGCTTTTTTCAAATCCAATTTCCAAACCATCCAGGGTGGACGGATTATAAGTAAAGCCGAGATCAGCATCACGCGAATGAACCATTTCCGTTACTTTGTCCGCGACGGTAACGGTTAGAAATGTTTCAATAGAGGGGTAATGTTCTGAAAATTTTGCAAGTATCTTGGGCAGTAAATTCACGGAAACTGATTCCGCCGTTGCTATCCTCACGCGCCCGCGCTGCAGGCCGCGAAGTTCATCTATAACGCCCAAAGCATCTTCATAGTCTCTCAGTGAAACCTTGGTTTGCTTAAGAAGAACATTTCCGGCTTCTGTTAGAACCATTGCCCGTCCTGTCCGTTCAAAAAGGGGCATTCCAAGCGCTTCTTCCAGCATCAGAATTTGTCTGTTTACTGCTGATGAGGCGATGTTCAGTTCCCGTGCCGCAGCTCTGATCGACCCCGCTTCAGCAGTGGCTGCAAAATAACGAAAAGCAGTAGAGACAAAAGCATTATCAATGCGCATTAAACGGTCCGATAGTTTTATTAATAGTATTCATTTATAGGTGGTTTTTGTTGTGATGGTTTTGTCTTAGGCTATAAGAAAAGAAAATATTTTCAAAGGGATTGTCTTTAATCGATCTGAGATCTCTTGCTTTACAAAGGTAATGATCATTGAAAATTGAGCGTGCACATACATTGTATTCCCCAGCTTTGCGGTACTTTGTTGCTGTGGCAGAGCATGGCTCAATTCGTGAAGCTGCTCGACAGCTCAACATTGCTTCGTCGGCTGTAAATAGGCAGATCTTGAGCCTTGAAGATGAGTTCGGCGTTCAGGTTTTTGAACGTGTCGGTCGTGGCTTGCGTATTTCCGAAGCCGGGGAATTATTACTTCAACATGCTCGAACTGTTTTGTCAGACTTTGAGGCTGTGAATGAACAACTGGATGATTTAAGGGGGATTAAGCAAGGTATTGTTCGTATTGCATCCGTTGAATCTGTTGCTGATGCCGTTTTACCGGATTTGACGCAGAGCTTCCACGAAAACTATCCGGGCATTACCCTGGAAGTCACGATAACAAGTTCAGAAAAAGTGAGCCGGATGATTTCTTCGGCTGAAGCCCATATAGGATTTACTTTCAATCCGCCTGATCAAGATAGTTTGCGTGAAATGGTGAGTTGGGAGCTCAAGGTTGGTGCAGTTGTTGCGCCTGAACACCCGCTCGCCAAAAAAGACAAGTGCGCTTTTGAAGATTGTTTAAGGTATCCCTTAGCATTGCCAGCGGGGAACCTTTCGCTAGCCCGAATTATCGACGTACCGCTGAGCAAGTTAAAATCAAAGCCGAAGTCCTTTATCAAAGCCAATTCCCTCAGGTTTATGCGGTCCATGGCACGAAATGCAGAATACGTCAGCTTTCAAACCGTTCTGGGGATTGAGGCGGAAAGAAAAGCCGGTTTGCTGGCGCATGTTGAGCTAACTGATAAAGATATTCCTTGTGATCGGCTTGTGGTTTTAACCAACGCAACGCGCCAGCTATCCCTTGCGCCCTCTATCTTTGCTGAGCATGCCGAGACCGCATTGAGAGATTATATTTCACTTAATTGATCACTTATTAGCATCAATATGATCTAAAAAGACTTCTTTTGCGTTCATGTGGACTGCGACATACTGCCTCACATAATAATGAAAAAGCACTTCAGGGTGAGGTAACTATGGGATTTTTAACTACACATGTGCTGGATACAGCATCAGGTGTCGCAGCTTCGGGGGTTCGTATAGAGCTATACCGGGTTGGCGAAACTATTCCATTGCGGGATGTAACAACAAACGAAGACGGGCGTGTTGATGGCCCCATTCTGGAAAAGGAAGATTTTTCCAAAGGTAGTTACGAACTCCACTTTCATGCTGGCGATTATCTGAAAAGTAAAGGTCACGACCTACCTGACCCGGCTTTTCTTGATGTGATTGTCATTCGTTTTGGTATTGCCGAAACAGACCAGCATTATCACGTTCCCCTGTTGCTATCACCTTATGGTTATTCAACCTATCGGGGGAGTTAGCTTTACCAACTCGATCCGATAGTTACCGGGGTTTGCTTTTATTGCTCATCATGTCAAAGCACACCCCTCACAAAGCCGGAATAAAATAGTTGTTTAACTTAGTTTTTGCGCAAGGCGTGAAGAGAGAAGTGTAGATAACCTACACGAGCGATGAAGCAACCCATGAGATATTGGGGAAACAAGAGTTAAGTTAAACAACTATAAAAATAATAACCGGCTGGTTTATTCAACAGGGGGAAACCTGAAATGACTGAAGTAACCCACTCAAAAGATGGTGCGGAAACGGCGAATGCCGAGAATTTAAAAGATCCGAATTACTGTCCACCACTTAAAGAAGCTGTGCCACTTGGCTTGCAACATGTTTTGGCAATGTTTGCGGGTAACGTCACAGTGCCGATTATTATCGCGGGTGTTGCCGGGTTATCTGGTGGGGATAAAGTATTTCTCATTCAGACGGCGATGTTTGTTGCGGGCATCGCAACGCTTATGCAGACCATCGGTATCGGGCCGATTGGGGCGCGGCTTCCGATTGTACAGGGAACAAGCTTTGCCTTTATTCCCATTATGATCCCCATTGTGAAGACAGCTGGTCTTGGCGCTCTTTTTGCGTCGGCTGCTATTGGTGGTGTTTTCCACTTTATTCTCGGGACTTTTATTGGTCGTATTCGCGGTATTCTACCCCCTTTGGTAACGGGCATCGTCGTG
>NZ_CAKZMP010000228.1 GCF_937128705.1 uncultured Kiloniella sp.
CTTGGTGTTGGTATCGGCTTTGGCCTTCAAAAAGTTATTTCCAACTTGGTATCCGGTATCATCCTGTTAATGGATCGATCCATTAAACCGGGAGATGTTATCGCCGTTAATGATACCTATGGCTGGGTTAAATCTTTCGGTGCTCGCTATGCCTCTGTTATTACCCGGGACGGCATTGAACACCTTATCCCAAATGAAGAGTTCATCACACAACGGGTTGAAAACTGGTCTTATACGAACAGCTGGGTCAGAGTACGTGTACCAATTGGTGTTTCCTATAACTCAGATCTTCACAAGGCCATTAATCTTTGTATAGAAGCCGCGAAAGAGAACAAACGCATTCTGGACAACCCCAAGGCAAACTGTCTTGTACGTAACTTTGGCGACAACTCTGTAAACCTAGAAGTACGGGTTTGGATTACCGATCCACAGAACGGAGTTGGCAATATAACGAGCGAATTGTTATTGGCAATCTGGGATAAATTCAAAGAAGAGAATGTCGAATTTCCCTTCCCCCAACGTGACCTTCATATCAAAGCACCAATCCAGATTGAAACCCTTTCGAATCAAACAGATTATGGGCAAGGTCAACCAGAAAACAAACCTTCTTAATTATAGAGAATCAACAACATTCAAAAAGTCCAACGGCTTATCAATAAAGTAGTGAACACCAGCGCCTTTTAATTCACTGACAGTTCCATAACCATAGGTAACACCAACCGATATCATCTTATTATTTAGCGCCCCCAAAACATCATGCTTCCTGTCTCCAACCATGAGAGAATTTGACGGACGGCTTCCCGTTTTTGAAAGTGCGTACTCAAGTAAATCAGTTTTATTAGAACGCGTACCATTCAATTCAGAGCCAAAAACCCGCTCGAAAAAGCTTTCAAGATTAAAGTGCTCAATTATTTTAGTGGCATAGATTTCCGGCTTACTTGTCGCAACAAAAAGGGGAAAACCTTTTTCTTTAAGCTTATTAAGAAGAAGAACGATTTCTGGATAAATCTCATTCTCATAAAGACCTGTTTCTGCAAACCTCTCTCGATAGAGAACAATAGCCTCCTCACTTAAAGATCTACCGCCAAGCAGCTGATCAAATGATTCCTTCAAAGGTGGCCCGATGCACCATTCCAGATCATCAGGCGACGGACTTTCCATGCCAAGTTGTTCCAAAGCATACTGAATAGACTTCGTAATACCTTCTTTTGGATCGGTAAGGGTTCCATCCAAATCAAAGAAAATTGCCACCATTTTGACCTCTGGGCTGTAAAACAGGAACAACAGTACTTTATTTACTTACTCGACAGTGGCAAGCTTGTAATCAAATAAGACTGATAGAGAAAGCCTGACGCCATCATGTCACAAACATTGGACCCTCGCCTTCATCCGCTGAGAGAAGACCTCGCTGCTGAATATCTGCGCGACAAAGTTGAGGCTTCTGCATACAGCAAAGGCTACGCGGCGCAGGTATCAAAGGGTATCGTTCCCCTCAGGCGTCACCCAGCGGATGAGGCTGGGCAAGACACAGAGTTGCTTTTCGGCGAGAAAGTCACTGTCTATGAAGAAAAAAATGGCTGGGCGTGGGTTCAAAACGCCAAAGACAGCTATGTCGGCTACATACGCGCTGACACCCTGTCACGAGAAGTAAGACAAACAACACACAGGGTAAAATCCCTTCGTACTTATGTTTATCCCCAGCCTGACATGAAAATCCCGCCGATAGACATGCTTTCAATGGAATCAACGGTTCTCACCCTAAAAGAAGAAGGGCGCTATACCCAAATTCAAGGCGGCGGATGGGTCTTTACCGACCACATTTGTTCACTTGAAACTAAAGCCCTAAGTCATGTAGATGTCGCTTACCAATTTTTGGGAACCCCCTATTTCTGGGGTGGAAAATCTTCTGTTGGCATCGACTGCTCTGGTTTGGTCCAGGTATCCCTAAGCGCCAGTGGTATCAACACACACAGGGATACCTATGTCCAAGAAACAAATGCAGGTTTTCCAGTAAACTCCGAACAATGCACCGAAGGTGACCTTATCTATTGGCCGGGGCATGTTGCTATTGCATTAGATAAAGAGAACGTTATTCATGCTACAGCAAACTCTATGGACGTTCTGATAGAGCCAATTTCCCACATCACAGAACGCGTAAAAATGGAAACGGGTGGAACAGGTATAACCGCTATTAAGCGAATATCGACAACATGATCTATGTTATACGCAATGAAAGCGTCTTAATATGTGACCTTGATATATGACCTTGATATATGACAGGGCACAATCCTTTTGCTTTCACTATAGAGTTGAAACTTAAATTGACTTGCAATTAACGACCTATGCGCCAAAGTGTAGGATGATTTTCAGGAATAAAAACAGAGCACCTGAAAGCTCAGGAGATATAATTGATGATTAATTCGTCAAACATACAAAAGGGCCTCGTCTCGTCCGCGGCTTCTGCGGCCAATACGCAAGGCAACATTCAGGATGGTCACCCCAGGCAGGATGGTCACCCCGGAATGATAGACCCTTTTGGCCGTATGGTTGATTATCTGCGGATATCGGTCACCGACAGATGTGATTTCCGCTGTGTTTATTGCATGTCTGAAGACATGAACTTTTTACCAAAAAAAGAACTGTTGACGATTGAAGAGCTGGAAAGAGTTTCTGGTGCCTTCATCAACCTAGGCGTCAAAAAGCTTCGTTTTACGGGTGGTGAACCACTGGTTCGCAAAAACATTATGAAGCTGTTTAATGGCCTGACACCTTACCTGGAATCAGGGCAGCTCAAGGAAATGACCCTGACAACAAACGGAAGCCAGTTGGAAAAGTACTCGCAACAGCTTGCAGATGCGGGAATGCGACGTATTAATGTTTCCCTCGACACACTCAATAAAGATAAGTTTGCCGCGATCACACGATGGGGAAAGCTTGATCAGGTCCTAGAAGGTTTACAGGCGGCCAAAAAAGCCGGGCTAAAAGTCAAGATTAATACCGTTGCTCTTCGCGGTGTAAATGATGATGAACTACACAACCTTGTATCTTGGTGCGGCGACGAAGGCTTTGATATTACCTTTATCGAAGTGATGCCGATGGGCGATATTGGGAACGAAAACCGTGTTGATCAGTACCTGCCTCTAACGGAAGTGCGATCCATTTTAGGGGAGCATTGGACCCTAAATGAAAGTGATCACAAAACAGGCGGCCCTGCACGATATGTAGAGGTCAAGGAGACGGGCGGAAAGATCGGTTTCATTACCCCCATGACCCATAATTT
This sequence comes from uncultured Kiloniella sp., assembly GCF_937128705.1. Classification (GTDB taxonomy): domain Bacteria; phylum Pseudomonadota; class Alphaproteobacteria; order Kiloniellales; family Kiloniellaceae; genus Kiloniella. The sequence goes on from NZ_CAKZMP010000228.1 coordinate 3,281, forward strand.
CTGTGAAAGCTGTAATCGAGTTCGAATGACCTGCACCGGAACCTTGTATCTCTGCCTCGGGCAAGATGATGCCATGGATTTGCGGGAACCCTTGCGCAGCAGTGATGAAAACGGGCCGCTAGAACAGGCAATATTTGAAGCCATTGCCCGAAAGCCCAAAGGTCATGACTTTATCATCGACCGAGAAGCCGACCCATCTGTTGCTCGACACATGAGTGTTACAGGCGGCTAAAGAGATAAAGGGAGGCTCCGATCAAGTTCCCTTTATCTTTTCTACAGCCCTGTTAAGCTGATGGTATTTTTTTCATCATCAGCGGAAAAAGGTAATACCAACCCACACCAAGCAACTGTGCGACAAGCAGCATAACAATACCCGCTTGATATCCTTCGACAGCATAACCACCAGAGGCTTGTACAGGCCATAATTCGATTACTGCACCGACGGCCCATTGCCCGACAAAAGCAACGACAAACACAAAAGAGTTCAATGCCGTATTAACACGGCCAGCCAGATGAACCGGGAAAAATTGTGATAAGCCCGGATAGATAAGATACCCCCCCGTCCCTAACAGACCAAAAACCATCCAAACAATACTAACCATCAGAAATGAATTCATTTCGATCAATAAAAAAGCTTGGGGTATGACGCAAAGAAACATCGCATAAAACCCGACAGTAATCGGGCTAATATTATGGCGCCGCAACCAATCAGTTAGAATACCACCCACAAGAAATCCGACAAAAACAGAAATCGCAATCAGAGTTAAACCCCATCCGACGATATCGCGATCAAAGCCAGCTACATCACGCAACCAAGGACCAGACCACAACGCCTGCAGAGAAAAGAAGGCCGCCTGAGACATTACCGTGAAGGGCATGATACGCCAGAAAAACGAGCTTTTAAAAACAAGGCCGTAGTCCCTAATTTGCTTGCTAACACTCTCACTTGCTGGGATCTCGCCTCTTCGTGGAATTATAAGATAAATCAAAGCAGAAATACACAACGACATGATGGCAAGGACAACAAAAACACCTCGCCAGCCCATAATTTCTGAAAGGAACTCTACCGGAGCTGTTCCCGCGATAGCCCCAAGCCCACCCGCAGCAAGATGACAGCCATTAATTAAAGCAAGTCGTTCTTTCGGAACCCAACTGACATAAGCTTTGAACGCAGCCATCATACAGGCAGAAACGCCGAGGCCGATCAATCCCCGCGCCAAGATAAGAAGCGGAAAATTTTCGGCCCAAGAAAACAATAGGGCACCCGCAGCTGTTAATAGTAAAAAGGCGCTTTCAACCTTTCTTGGACCATAACGGTCAAGCAATACGCCTAAAGGCAACTGCGTAAGTGCAAAAGTTATGAAAAATGCACTCGTCAACAGGCCTAAATCTGCGGCAGACAGATCCAATTCTGCAACAAGATCAGGTGCGATAACAGCATTCACGACACGCAGAAGAAACGAGAGGAAATAGCCAATAGCGAAGGGAAGGAAAACGCGAACAATCATGAAATTAATTGTTACCTACCAGAATTATGAAAGAACCGAATTTTATTGAAGGATAACTTGGTGTGTAAAGTTCCGACCATTCGTAATCGTTATCTGGGTAAAACCCATCATTGCTGCCAAATCAAAAAATGTAAAAACATCTTCAACACCCAGCTCTTGAAAGACAGGTAGGGTTCGAACCCCTGCCGTCATATTCGCAAAGATTGCACGGGCGCGATAAATTGTATCCAAACGTCCATCTTCTAACCCGACAATAATGAGCTTCTCTGCATCATTGCCCTTGGCAAAAATTGCTGCTGTCGGCGCAAATTCCCGTTGCATATTCTGCTGAGTGATAGACGTTACAAAAGCGATACGAGTTTTCCGGTGCGCAGTTGCAATTTGCTTAGCTCTGGCTTTGTAAATTTCCCGGTACACAGGATCAGGGTAATAGTATCCAGCATGCCTATCCGCAGCTTGAACAGTAGCCCCTAAAATACTGCAAAAACCAACGACAGCCAGAATTGCTAGAAAAAATGAACGGATCAAAATAAACACCCCTTATACATATTTTATTTATCAATCAGTACCAGACATTTTGACAGCGCTGCAAGTGGCTGTCAGTCTATTGTTATCATTTGTGAAATACATATCAGTGATCTTTGTAATGTTTTACGGAAAAGGCTGGCTGCCATGAGAAAAAAACGATGAGCCGAAAACGTGTTGCATTTGTTGCCTCTGAAACAGAACGTGCAACAAATGCATTGGAATGCCTAGAAAACAAATACAAAGCTGTTTCCCCTGACGAAGCGGATGTGATCGTCGCGCTTGGTGGAGACGGGTTCATGTTGGAAACATTACACCAATTTATAGGGTTGGACATTCCTATATACGGCATGAACAGGGGCACGATTGGCTTTCTTCTGAATAAATACAACGAAGATCAGCTCGATCAACGCATTGAAAGGGCCGTGAAGGTTACATTGCATCCCTTGCGTATGTCCGTTGAGACAGTGAGCGGTCAAAAATTTGAAGCCCTGGCCATCAATGAGGTTTCTCTTCATCGAGATAGTCGACAAGCCGCAAGTATAGGCATAGACATCGATGGTATCGAACGCATGCAGGAATTGGTATGTGATGGTGTCATCCTATCAACACCTGCGGGCAGCACAGCTTATAATCTGTCTGCTCATGGGCCTATCGTTCCTATCGGGGCGTCATTGCTTGCTATGACACCCATTAGCGCCTTTAGACCAAGACGTTGGAGAGGCGCCCTTCTTCCAGCTTCGGCAGAAGTTACGTTCAGAACCTTGGACACAGAAAAGCGCCCCATTTCTGCAACGGCTGACTTCACCGAAATTAAACACGTCAAACGGGTCAGTGTTCGTCAGGACAATAGCGTCGATATGAATCTTCTTTTTGACGAAGAGCACAATCTGGAAGAACGCATTATTCGCGAACAGTTTCTTCCCTAAGCTGCCAGCCTCCCCTTTTTAAGCATTCATTCAGTCTTTGAATTCACACACAGCCAAAAACTTCAAAAGCCCGTCAACGGCTGTCGGCGAGCAGTTAACGAGCTTTATAAAGTTCCAAAAGGAAAGTACGCTACCTTCTCGAAAGAAGAACCCGATAGCGCGGTCGGGGCAGGGTAATTTTTTAGTTAACCCAGAAAGGTTTTGATGCTTCACGGTAGGCAGCCTGAGCCGTAATTCCCATATCCTGTAACAGATGGGCATCGGCATCACGAAGGCTGGCACGTTCATTTAAACGCTCTTGCCATGTGACCAACTTCTGGATGACGCTCGCAATTGGGGCCTTCAAAAAAGATACATCCTGCTTGCTCTTTTGCAACAGACCAAAAGTATAGTTTTTGTGCATTGTTACATTTGCCATAACAGTTCTCCTTATCCGAAATAATATGCCTCAACGGGCAATTGTTCTCTGTGTTCTTTGATACAGCTAAAATATGACCGTTTGATTTCAATCTCAAACGATGTTATTTCATATATCAGATTAGATTTTATAATGTGAAATTATGCTGAGACCTCTCCCACCTCTAAATGCCTTGCGCGCGTTCGAAGCAGCAGCTAGACAACTCTCCTTCACCAAAGCCGCACAAGAGCTTTTTGTGACGCAAGCAGCTGTCAGTCACCAGATCAAATCACTCGAAGACCATTTGGGCATTCAACTTTTTCGACGAATGAACCGTCGCCTAATCCTTACTGATGAGGCGCAGATTCTGTTACCTGCTGTCAGTGAAGCTTTCGACATTATTAAATCAACTACGCAGAAACTTTATGATGGTGGGGATCGTGGCACCCTTAAAGTCTCTGTCATGCCTTCTTTTGCCGCAAAATGGCTATTACCACGGCTGCCAAAATTTCGCCGAAAGCACCCTGAAATCGACATCCTTGTTTCGGCAACCATTACAAAAAGTAATTTCTCTCGCGATGATGTGGATTTGGCAATCCGATTTGGCGCAGGGCAATATCCCGGCTGCCGCGTTGATAAAATGATGGAAGACGAGAGTCTTGTTGTCTGTAGCCCTCACCTTCTCAAAGGATCACTACCTTTACGCACACCCCATGACCTGAAGTATCACACGCTACTTCATGACGATGTCGGCGAAGAACCCTTTGCCGTTAACTGGCGGCGATGGTTACATATTGCCGGTGTTACAGATATCGATCCGGATAAGGGTCCAGGTTACAATGATTCCAGCTTAATCTTACAGGCAGCGATAGAAGGACAAGGTATCGCGTTGGGCCGCACATCCCTTACTTATGACGACCTAAAAGCAGGCCGATTAGTTTGCCCCTTTGGCCCCAGAACCCCCTCAACCTATCAATACTACGTTGTCACCCCGCAAAGCACGTCCGAGATCACCAAAATCAAGGCTTTCCGGGAATGGCTGCTTGAAGAAGCAACAGCTGATGACTTTGTACCCAATGTACAGATCGACCTGGATAGAGCGAAAGAAAGAGGCGAAATTGGCACCGATCATGTTACCCCCCAATAAAAACGAAAAAAGCTGATAGTACTTCTAATTTATGTTTCAGAATCATATTCTTGCTCATTTAAGTGAAGGCATACTCCATTTCAGAAAAAATCAAAAAAATTTTAAAAACCTAAAAACGAATCATTGACACAAAGCTGCTTTCGGGCGAGAGATTTCCTCACAGAGTGTCCTAGACAACACGTGCGGACGTGGTGGAATTGGTAGACACGACGGACTTAAAAAATTGAGTGCCTTTGGGGAAACCCAAAGAGTAGAACTGCTCAAATTCGGGGAAAGCTTAAATCGCAAGATAATGCCAATCCCGAGCCAAGCCCAAGACTTGAAAAAGATTTGGGAAGGTGTAGAGACTAGACGGGCAGCACCTACGACAAGGATCAGTGAGTTAGGCCTTGTTATGGTGAAGGGATAGTCCAGACCACAAACGCGCGGTGTTTACACCAAAGGCGTGGCAGCGAAAGCTGTAGATGGTATGAAAATCCGTTGGCTTCGGCCGTGCGGGTTCAAGTCCCGCCGTCCGCACCACTCTTCTTTTTTTGAGAAGAGACCGTTGCTAGAACATGATTTTGCTCTCCTTTGAAATTTTGCTTTGTTTCATTCTTTCAAAGAGAGCTTTATTAAACACAAATCTCCAGAACACCAGAACGCCCGAGCTTCAAGATGCATGACAACACCTTACCACTTTTCTTCTTTGGCTCGCTGATGGATCAAGATGTCCTTGAAATTGTTTTGGGCAAAAAGATTGACGTTCAAAACCTCAAGCAAGGCGTACTCCTCGGGTATCAATGCGAAAAGGAAGCAAAAGAAAGCTATCCTGTACTCATCCCAAGCCCCGGAAAGCAGGCAACCGTGCTGATCGCAGAATCTCTATCGACAACAGATATCGACCGTATTCTTTTTTATGAGACAGGCGAGTATGACCTTGTTCGCTTCAATTTGTTAATCGACGAAAAAGAAATTACAGCCCTGGGCTTTGCAACAGGCGACGGCATCGCATCATCGGGTGAGCGTTGGCATCTGAATGTCTGGCAAAAGAAAGACAAAGCAGCGTTTTTACCCCTAGCTGAACGCTTTATGGAAGCATACGGGACAATGACTCTGCCGGAAGCTCTCATTTTTTGGGATCAACTCGTTGTGGAATTCGACCAAGACAAAATGGCCACGAGCTCCTCGATAGCAAGCTAACAAAAAAAGCTCTTCACAATACGAAGAGCTTTTTTAATCACGGTCCGTCGTTAACGGTTAACTATGCAACACCCGCATGTCATCGCTATTAAGAAAACCGGACAACCGTTCTGCTATTTTTTCAGGTGAATTTCTAAATTTTAATCCAACTTGAAGCCCGTGACGCCACATTACTTCACCGCCAAAATGAACAGACCCCGGCAGAATAAGCGTAACTTCACTATTCAACGGAACAGTGTCTGCGAGTTGCACTTTGACGCCAGTAACTGACACATCCACAACTTCACAGCTCGTAGATAGCTCAGGACCAAACTTTAAGCTCCCGCTCAACGCGGCCCCAATACGCGCCTTACCGCGACGCTCTTCTACACTTGCCTTTAATGCATCTTGCATTTCTATCGATCCCCCGTCGACTTCATTGCATTTCCATAAAATCCCATATAATTCAAAATGAACCAAGTATGGAAAAATTACAAGAGAATAAACAAACCAAAGGCAAATAGCGCAATAATATTGATGCATTAAAGTAATATTTATGGTTAATATGCTTAAGTATAATTCGGGAAAATACCCTTTTATTCTTCTTTATAACTGCCGATAAAACCACTTATGCTCAATACTACAAAGAAAAGTCACCGTCACTTCGGCAGGTCACGTATAGCTGTTAAGAACAACATCAACGTCTTTTTCACATTGCGTCAATAGATCTTCATTTGTTGATCGCATCACAATGCGCACACCCGTACCTCCTCGTCCCATAAATGGATAGCTACCGACATCAACATCAGGGTATTTTTTCTGAATATCACCAAGGTCTTTGGCAATTTCTCCCTCCTTAGCATGAGACGTCAAAGTCCGTGAAATCATGGGTCTTCCCCCCGTCAGCCCCGGCGATAGTTTTGAAAACATGGATTGCATGATCTTCGGGACGCCAGCCAGAACAAAAACATTTTCGATCTGGTATCCCGGCGCAACAGAGATATCATTTTCAATGAGGCTGGCCCCTTGAGGTACATGTGCCATACGCAGGCGTGCTTCAGTTAACTGATCTTCGCCATAAAAAGCTAGCATAGCTTTATGTGCATCGGGATGAAGGATCAAAGGAACATCAAAAGCATCTGCAACACACTGCGATGTTATGTCATCATGTGTAGGACCAATACCACCTGTCGTAAAAACATAATCAAAAGCACTTCGCACTTCATTTACCGTGTGCATTATACGCTCTGGAATATCAGGGACAATTCTGGCCTCTTCCATTCTGATCCCGATTTCATTCAGCTTTTCACCAAGAAAAGAAAGATTTGAATCCTGAGTTCTTCCCGAAAGAATTTCATTCCCAATGATGACCAGACATGCCGTGTATATACGTTCCATAGTATTGCTTAAGCTCTCTTCGTTATAATCAACAAGTTATTGGATCAAAGTTCCCCTCGGATTACATATTTTAAAACCTTCACAACTTCTTCGGGCGTTCTGGTCACAGCAAGCGCCGCAGCATCAACTTCTTTCAAAGCATGTTGGTGGTCCGGTCCGTGCATGATGATCAACGGCTTTCCCAGTGCAGATGCGTATCCCGCATCAAAAGCTGCGTTCCATTGTTTATATTTCTCGCCAAAGCAAACAACAACGACATCGGATTTTTCTATGAGCGTACGGGTGCGAATTGCGTTTACTTTTGCACCTTTATGATCATGCCAGAATTTATCATCTTCTGCCCCGAGGATAGCGACACCGCAATCATCAGAAGATGCGTGGTCGGTTACAGGCGCAGAGATTTCCACAGGCAAGTTTAACTCTTGTACCTGTTGTTCAATCTCTTCACGCCAATTTGTATGAATTTCACCCGATAAATATATCTTCCAGCTCATAACAGTTTTAATCCTTACAACAAATAAAATGGTAAATAATTAAGAGATAAAATTGCACCCCGAAAACCAGCACAAAACCCTTTGTAGGCTACAAAGAATGCACCATAGGAACAACAACCTTCTCTAAATTGCGATAAATTTAACATTGTCCAGTCACCTAAATCTTGACTATAAGCAGAATAAGCAAGGGACTATCAATGAACTGGCAACCAGCTACAGCAATCAGAAAAATAGTAAAGCTTGTGCTTTTACTACAGTTCCTTGCTGTCTCATTGATTCCACAAGGGATGATGACCAGTTTTGCGGGCGATACTCTTACCCTGGTTATCTGCACCCCCGAAGGCATTAAAGAAATATCAGTTCCCGCAGAAGAAAAAAAAGAGGTTAAAAGCGGATCAAACTGTGCGTTTTCGCTCCATGCCGATCAGCATCTAGCCACGTTCAACAAACCAGTAGAACTCGCCGTATTATCAAAAGCATCTACGAACAGAATTTCAGACCGCCATTTAGCAGAACTTCAAAGACATCTGGCCTATGGGTCACGGGCACCGCCTATCTTCTCCTAAGTAATAAATTTATCAACAGTTGACTATGGAGCAACACGCATAAGAGCTGTTGTGCAAAAGGCACTTCATAAGCTTTTTCTTATGAACCTCTCCAAGCGTTAACACTCAAGAATAATTATCTCGTACAATGAGAATACTCAGGAGTTTGTCATGTCAAATATGACAGCAGATAACCCGTCCATGAACGATCATGGCACAGACGTTTCATCCACAACACTATCTCAAAAATTCTATCGCGCCGCCTGGCGTTGGCATTTTTACGCGGGCCTATATGTCATACCGTTTCTTCTGGTACTTGCCGTAACTGGTTTGATCATGGTGTATTTCAATTCCATTGAAACCCGTTTCGGTGAAAAGCTTTATGTAACACCACAAGCGGAAATGGTGCTACCGACAGAGCAACTCAAAGCAGTTTCTAACGCCTACCCGAACAGTGTTATTGCTCAATATATGCCGCCACCCGCAGCCGATCGTACCAGCCTTTTCACCATCAAGCTTGATGGTGTAAAAACAATCGTTTCCGTCGACCCTTATACAGCCCAAATTGTTGGGTCAGTGGAAAAAGATTCTACCTGGTTCTATTTTGCCAGTGACATTCATGCCAGCCTATTAATTGGTGATCTTGGTGATCGTCTGATCGAAATTGCCGCAGGCCTAACCATCCTCCTGATTGCAACAGGACTATATTTATGGTGGCCACGTGATGGCAAAGGATTGAGGCGTGCCCTTGTTCCTGATCTTACAGAAAAGGGGCGTACTTTCTGGAAAGAGCTTCATGTATCCATTGGCTTCTATATTTCAATTATCTTATTTTTCTTCCTGATTTCCGGCTTATCCTGGGCAGGCGTATGGGGTGGAAAATTTGTACAACCATGGAGTACATTTCCAGCCGAAAAATGGGACAACGTTCCTCTTTCTGATGAAGTTCACGGCATGATGAATGACGGGGCAGTCAAAGAAATTCCCTGGGGATTAGAATTGACTAAAATGCCATTGTCCGGTTCGGACGCGGGGACAGTAGGCATTCCAGAAGGATACGCAATCAACTTGAATTCTATGGTTGTTCTGGCCCGTGGTATTGGCTTTGACACACAATTCCGTATCAATCTCCCCGGGTCACCAACCGGTGTTTACACTATATCTGCAGACTCTATGGACGGGGATACAGATACACCAACCGGCGACAGAACTGTCCATGTTGATCAATACAGTGGCAAGGTCCTTGGCGAAGTCGGATATGAGGATTACTCCCTGATGGCGAAATCAATGGCTGTTGGCATTGCCCTTCATCAAGGTGACATGGGATGGTGGAACTCAGTCCTTAACGCCCTGTTTTGTCTTTCTGTGATCTTTCTGTGTATCAGCGGTATTGTTATGTGGTGGATCCGTCGCCCCAAAGGTGCTGGAAGACTCGTTGCTCCTCCCCTTCCTCAAAACCTACCACTCTGGAAAGGGGCAGTGTTTATCATGCTCCTTCTCTCTCTGGCTTTTCCTTTGGTGGGGCTTACTCTTCTTGGAGTACTTGCAATAGATCTCTTGGTTCTCTCGCAACTACCTTTCATGAAACGTGCTTTTAACTAAAGCCAAAACAGCGAAGGGAGGCTCTTGAGCCTCCCTTTTCTTTAATCTACCCAGACGTTACCAACGCTCATGTTCTTAGGCAAACTTCCTTCTGGCCAAAAACTGTCTTTGCGCGCACCAAAGACAAAATGTTGCAAACACGCACCATACAATGCACCCGAGCACGACAACTTCGGGCGAGACATCCCTATCAAATAGCCACCCAAAAAGAGCAGGAGATAGAGCAGAAGCGAGAACAGACACAGACATCGCCATTGCCCTTATCGCTCCAATATGTCTTGTTCCATAAACTTCGGCCCAAATTGCGCTTGTCACTGTAGATCCAAAGCCAACTGAAATTCCAATAAAGCTCATGAACAATGTCGCCGCATAGAGGTCTTGAGATAACCCTAGGAAAAGCAGCCCAATCAGGAAAACAGGGATATGGACAATCAATAACCTCAACGCACCAAAACGATCGACTAAGGTTCCCGCCAGAACAGCACTAATAGTGATCATTGCGGCATAGACCGTGAAGTTCCCCGCGAACCACGCCATAGACCACCCCTTACTGGTGACGATATGAATTTGATGAAAAAAGATACCTGTCACAATAAAGGCTAAAGTTCCCAGACCGGGCAACATTAAATAAAACCCTTTATCCCGCAGAACATCGCGACGAGACCACTGCTTATGATCATCACGACCAGCAGACGCCAAGGCCTGACTTTTAATCTGCTCATTCATGCGCGCATCTCTCTCACTGTGCCCGCGCAAGAGAAGAAAAACCAAAGGCATAAGGATGAAGCCTAAAAAGCCAGCATTCAAAATCCAGACATCTCGCCAGTCCAACAAACTCAGCATCCAGATTGTCAGTAAAGGTAAGCTCGCCTCGCCAAGGGAAAGACCTAATGATGCTATCGAAATAGCACGCCCTCTATTGTCGTGAAAATAACGTGCCATCGCGGTTACAGATATGTGGCTCATAAGCCCCTGACCACACAATCGAACCAGAAAGAAAATAGGGAAGGTCAAATATGGCAATCCAGATGGTATAAAAGCCAAAGCCAAAGTAGCTGTGCATAACCCCAAGATCACCAAATAGCTATACGCCCGCAAATCCATATGGTCGATCTGCTTGCCAAACCAAATCACTGCGAACCCACTAATCAATGTCGCAGAAGAATAGAAGGCACCAAAATCACCGTGGGACAAATTCAGATCGGTTCGAATTTCTTCACTGAACAAAGAAACATAGAACGTCTGACCAAAGCTGGATGCAAAAGCCACCACAAAGCCAAAGGCCAAGAACCGGGCATTGGTCAAAATAAAATTGAACATGGGTTACGCCCATAACAAAGGGATAATGATGATCAAAAGAGAAGATGTCAGAATAAAGACAACAATCTGAGAATAACCGGAATTAGCGGGACAACAAGATTTTATTATTCAAGATGAAGCAAAACCAACACCTACAATCACATCATCAAATATCTTTAACGCTGATAGTACCCTTTTGTCTTCATGCAGCGGTTAAAGTGAATAGCCTGCCTTTTTTTAACGTCTTTCTTATCAATACTCTGACGAAGATTTAAGATGGATGATGTCCCCCCACCATGACTGTCCCCAAAACTGCCTCCGCGATCATCTTCAATTCGCGCATCATGCGCGACAAGACCTTTCGCATAATAATGGCAGGATGCGACATCATTTTCATAATCAACTTCTGTTTTCGGCGTTTCAGCAGAATACAGCTTGCCATCAGGCGCCTTAATAATCGGTTGTCCTTGTGCCGGGGTTTGATCCGGGGCTTGTGCAGGCGTAGAGGATGGTTCTGCAGAACCATAAGGATAACTGTTCGTTACGGGTTGGTCACTGATGCTCAGACCACCATCTGTTTCATTCACAGTCCCGGTAACATTCTGATTGATAACTTCGTTTGAATTTCCACTCGGCGAATTTCCACTGGGTGGGATTGCCAATGTCGAAGGTGCCGATGTATAGGTTTTCGTCTGCTTTTCGGGTGCCGCTTGTTCACTCTTACCACCAAATGCACACCCTGAAAGCAGAATAGCAAGAGCAGAAGCAGTAAGAACAAAACGGCAATTCATAAAAATTCTCCCGATAAATTGGTGAGCAATAAGATGGGTAAGTAAACACCTGCGTTTTAACAGGTTTGGCTCAAATAATAACAGCGAACAAAAGTTAACAACAACTTGTACTGGCTTCCAGATCTTTGGCAAGTGTTATAAATGGCACTTGA
>NZ_CAKZMP010000229.1 GCF_937128705.1 uncultured Kiloniella sp.
TGCTGCTGGTGTGGCTCGCCGATACCGGCGCCTATTTCGCCGGCCGAGCCTTCGGGCGCCGCAAGCTGGCGCCTGCCGTCAGCCCCGGCAAGACCTGGGAAGGGCTCGTCGGCGGGGTCGTGTTCTCGTCCCTCGCCTCGCTGCTCCTCCTCGCCCCCCTGGCCGACCTCGCGCCCGGCTACGCCCTGCTGGTTGGGGCCATCCTCGGCGTCGTCGGCCAAGTCGGCGACCTCGCCGAATCACTCCTCAAACGCGACGCCGGCGTCAAAGACTCCGGCAGCATCCTCCCCGGCTTCGGCGGCGTCCTCGACCTCATCGGGGCTGCACGCCCCTCAATCGCCGATCCTTTCTTACCAAACAAAATAGCCCAAGGGCGCATTGACGAAATACGCGAATGCATAGGATGTAATATCTGCGTTAGCGGTGACAATCTCAGCGTTCCCATCCGATGCACACAAAACCCGACAATGGGCGAAGAATGGCGACGCAAGTGGCATCCGGAAAAAATTGCCCCCAAGGCATCGGATAGTTCTGTGCTTGTCGTCGGTGCTGGCCCTTCAGGGTTAGAAGCAGCCCTACAGCTTGCCAACAGAGGCTATCAGGTCACTTTGGCAGAATCAGGCAAGGAACTTGGTGGGCGAGCCACAAAAGAAAGTCAACTCCCCGGCCTATCCAGTTATGCCCGCGTCCGGGATTACCGCGTAAATCTTCTCACTCAAATGGCCAATGTTGAAATTTACAAAGACAGCCCACTTGATGAAGACGCCATACTGGAATTTGGTTTTCCTCATGTCCTGCTTGCCACGGGATCTCATTGGCGCCGCGATGGCACCGGGCGATATTATCAAAAAGCTATTCCCGGACTGAGTACCATCCCTGGCTTTACACCCGATGATATAATGAATGGAAAGAATCCGACTGGACATACCATTATCTATGATGATGATCACTATTACATGGGAGGTGTACTCGCCGAAAAACTTATCAGCGACGGGGAAAAGGTAACCTTGGTAACACCCGCGGCAAAGATATCAGCATGGAGTGAATACACACTCGAACAGGAAAAGATACAGGCCAAACTTATCAATCTTGGTGTGGAGCTCATCACGAATCAGGCCGTATCAAATGTTGCCGAAAACCAGATAGGACTATCCTGCACTTTCACAGGCCGAACAAAAACTATTCAAGGTGATAGTTTATTGCTTGTGACCGCAAAACATGCCAACGATGCGCTGTATCATCAACTGCAAAGTAATCCAGACAAGCTCGAACAAGCCGGGATCAAAACCTTGGAGGTCATTGGTGATGCCTATTCACCCGGTTCTTTGGCATCGGCAGTGTACTACGGACACCTTGCTGCGAGATGCCTAGAGGGCGAAAGCTGGGATGCTGCTCTGTTTGATGGGGAAAGACCCGGCCTGATTTCCTAAACCCGTGTTTCAGGCACACATCAGCATATCTGGGTGGTTTGTCTTACCGACCGATGTCTTGATTGGTTCAATGACATAACTTGTAGAGTTGACTGTAAAGATCTCATTGATTTTGCCCGCAAGTATATAAGCGCGTTGCTCAGATACCCCCTCAACAATAATCGAAATAGTTTGTGTGCCGTCCGAGGTAGCATCAGCTTTCACATTGCTTGGCGTCGCCCCGATCAATGCAAAGTATTCCAATATTCGTAACAATGTATTTGGCTCTCTCATTGCCACGATATCAAACTCAACCCGCGTATTTATATCTGTTGTTTTTGGCACAGAAATTCATCCCGATTACGATCACTATTTTTTCTTTTTAGGCCAAGATCACTACATCTGTCCTGATATAGCCAATATTACAAAAGTGAGCAGGTATTTCTTCCCCAATGCATCATTTAAATGCTATTGTTAGAAACATAATATCTTAAAAATAAATATTATCAGGAAAAATGACCACAAAATTAGATAACCTTGATATTCGCATCCTGGAAAGCTTGCAAAAAGACGTTACTATACCAGTAACAGAACTTGCCGAAAAATTAGGATCATCAAAATCAGTATGCTGGCGTCGCATTCAACGTTTGCTTGACGAGGGGGTGATCAAGGACCGCGTTGCCATCATAGATCAGAAGAAAATTGGTCTTGGTGTTACCGTTTTTGCACAGGTCAAAATGCACCATCATGTAAAGGACGCCCTGCCAGACTTTGTAAAAGCAGTGCAGAAATTTCCACAGGTTATTGAATGCCATACCCTAATGGGTAGCGTTGATTTCTTGCTAAAGATCATCGTTAAGGATATTGAGGATTATGAACGTTTCTTTTGGCAGGACTTATCGCAAATCGAAGGCGTTCAAGAAATCAGTTCATCAACAGCCCTGACACGTTTTGTCGATACCACCAGCCTTCCTCTTGATCATCTTTATCTTGAGGGCAATCAAGATAGATGACCTAATCTGATACTCTGAATGTACCAGATGGGCCAACGTCGCCATGAAAGAAAAGCATGACCAAAGCGATAACTCCATCCGGTGGAGACCAACCCGTTGGGCTGATCGATTATAGCGTACTCGCGATGATCTTCATTCTTTGGGCGCTGAACTACATCGCAGTCAAAGTCAGTGTAGATGAGTTTCCTGTATGGACGGCCTTGGGTATTCGTTTCAGCATCATCGTCGTGCTTCTAGCGCCTTTTGTTAAATTTCCCAAAGGCCAGTTTCGATCTTTACTGTTAATCAGTGCCGCGCTTGTGCCAGGCCATTTCGGACTACTATTCTGGTCAATCCAGAATACAGCCAGTGTCGGGGCAATCTCTGTCATCATACAAGTCGGCCCCGCCTTCTCAGTATTACTCGCCTGGATCTTTTTCAAAGACACACCCGGCATAAAACGTATAAGCGGATTGATTATTGGCTTTATAGGTATTGTTATTCTTTTTTATGAACCAACGTTCTTCGATACCCTAGATGCCATGGTCGCCGGACTGGGGTCAGCATTCTTTATGGGCACCTACATGGTATTGGTCCGTGGAAAGAACCAAATATCTCCTCTTGCCATTATTTGTTGGTCTTCGGTTCTAGGCATTCCTTTCTCTTTTGGTATGGCTCTCGCTCTCGAAGCCCCCATCGCGGAAACCATACAAAACGCAAGCACAGAGAGCTGGCTTGGGATTGCCTATGCAGCAATAGCCTCAAGCATCATCGCCCATGGTTCCTGGGCTTGGATGTTAAGACGTCAACCAATCTCTTTCCTCGCACCTTTGACCCTTATCGTTCCTGTACTGGCAGTTTTCGCAACAGTAAGCGTTTTTAATGAACCCCTGACCTTACATATGATTCTCGCCGGATTGATTGTTCTTGCAGGTATGGGGTTGATCACCATTTCCAAAGCCTACAAATAAGCTTTCAAACCAGTCCTAATAAGCGGCCATATCTTCTAGCAACCAGGATGTAAACGCCCCGATATGTGGCTCATCTTTTAGTTCTTTCCGACAGACAATCCCCCATTCACCGGGTGCCTTTGTAATATGTTTGATCGGGTGGACCAAACGTCCTGCTTTGAGGTCATTGTCAGCAAAGGGCCCATTGACCATGGCCACGCCCTCTCCGTCCAATGCCATTTCCAGGGCAATTGCCACAGTATCAACGGCGATAGAATTACGAGATATTTCGGCAAAAATTCCAAGTGACTGAAACCACTCTTCCCAATGATTATCAGCCGTGTAAACCTTCAAAAGAGGTAAAGTGAGTAGCTCTTTTGCAGAGATTTTATCCCCCTTTTCACTTAGAAGAGCAGGGCTACAAACAGGAATAAGTTCTGCGCCAAACAAAGGTATCCAATGCAGATGCTTTGCCACAGGGACAGGGCTATAGATAATCCCCACATCTTCATTTACTTCATCAAAAGCACCATCAAGAATACTAGATGTTATTTGTACATCCAAATCGGGGTGTGCCACACGAAACCGCGAGATTCGCCTAGCCAGCCAGCGAATGGATAAGGTTACAAAGGCTTGAACACGTAACTTTTGTGCTTGTCCACTTGACCGAATCACTTCCGAAGAATGAATCAGCTGTTCAAGAATATTTCTGACTACAAGGTAGAACTGCTGCCCCTCAGCCGTCAGCTTAACGCCACGTCCATCCCGTTGAAATAATTTAACATTAAGGTCTTCTTCCAGAACTTTAATTTGATGACTGATAGCCGTATGCGTCAGATTCAATTCACCCGCAGCGCCTCTAAAACTCAAAAGTCTTGCTGCCGCCTCAAAACCTTTTAAAGCTTTCAAAGGGGGTAATTTTTTTAAATCTATCTGCCCAGCCATCACGACCTCATTTTAAAGCCCACCAGATATTATTCACACAGCACACGAGCAATTGGAACAGGGAAACTGGAATATTTTTTGAACCAATTGGATTAAAAACATCAATTGCGATTTTTTTTCGATAGGCTCATTCTTGATGAGATAAAATAATAAAAACCATCGGTTAAAGCAGTCTATTGAGGCCAAAATGAAAATTACCGAGTTAAAAACGTTCGTTGTCGGCAATCCTCCCCCTCATTTTGGTGGCAAGT
>NZ_CAKZMP010000230.1 GCF_937128705.1 uncultured Kiloniella sp.
GGTCGGTGCTCTTCCACATTGGCGTTCTAATTATTTTCTTTGGGCACTTAGTTGGTCTTTTAACGCCGCTTGTTGTTTTTGATACGTTAGGCGTTACGCATAGCCAAAAACAAATGCTGGCGATTGTTGCTGGCGGGTTTGCCGGGGTCTTTGCTTTGTTTGGTGCACTTGTCCTGCTCCACCGCCGTCTATTTGATTCGCGTATTCGTAAAACATCAAACCCCAGTGATATTCTTATCCTTATCCTCCTGACCTTACAGCTTATGCTTGGCCTAGCCACTATTCCGCTCTCTATGCAGCACCTGGACGGCGGAGAAATGGTCAAATTTATGAGCTGGGCTCAACGCATCTTTACCTTCCGGTCCGGCGCTGCTGATTATGTGGCGGATGCAAGTTGGATATTTAAATCCCATCTTATTTTGGGACTGACGATCTTCCTCATCTTTCCTTTCACACGGCTTGTGCACATGCTGTCCGCGCCTATTTGGTATTTACCACGCCGCGGTTGGCAGATTGTACGGACCCGCAAAGATCTTGCCGCGCGTAAAACCGGAGGCCGCTCATGAGCTCCGATTTATCTGCGGTATTTTTCGGCGTTGAGATTCCGGAGACGCTTTTAGCGGCTGAGATGCAAAATCACACTGCAGCAAGCATGAAAGAGTCGCGCCAAATGGCCGGACGTGCTTTGGCGGCGAAAGCCGTCCTCCTGGCGCGCGGCGAAGCCATCGATTTAAAGCCGGAACAAGAACTCAATGAGAACGGCCAGCAAGAAACCCTCGAAGAAGCCATGATGCGCGAGGTCCTTAACGCGGAGGTTGAACCTGCTCCGCTTGATCCTGTGGCTGTTCGCAAAATTTATGATGATCAACCGAATGGATTTTCAACACCGCCATTACTCGAGGCGTCACATATTTTGATTGCGCCGCGCGAGAACGACGAAACCAGTTGGCAAGCTGCCGAAGCACAAGCCCATGAAGTCTTGGCTTTATTACAAGAAAAACCCGGTAAGTTTTTCTCCCTTGCCCGCACAGTCTCAGGCTGTCCCAGCAGCAGTGACGGCGGGAGTTTAGGCCAGCTTAGACCCGGCGATGTTCTAGCGGTAATATGGGATGCTCTGTTGACGCTTGAGCCCGAACAAATTGCGAATGCACCGGTGAAAACCGAACATGGTTGGCATATCGTGAAACTGGACCACCGCGTTGACGGACGGCGGTTGCCGTTTGAACATGTTGAAGGACATATCCGGTCGCAACTTGAAATGCGGGCATGGACTTTGGCTGCGGCGCAATATGTCGACCGTCTCTTGAGGGCGAACGCGGAAAATGCGCCAACGCTGGCCATATCGTCGCTTGGCGAACTTGACCGTGAAAGCGCGGGCGTGGGCCGGATTCACATGGTTCTGGGAGATATATTCTCTCAGCCTGAAAAAGCCCTCTCTGTTTTGGACGAAGATTGTCTTGCAATTCTTCAAGGCGCGGCAAAGGCGCAAAACGCATCGCCGGAGACCGTGCTGGGGTTAGCCATACCCGCTTTTCTGAATGAAGCCGATGATGAGGCCTGGACGAAGGTCATCTCATGCCTGCGCGAGTCTGAAGCGCCTTTAAAGGACAGTTTGGCCGTCATTGTGAAACGGCAATTCCCGAAGGAGAGCAAACCGAGCCGGGTTTTAGATATTGGACATCGGCAGTCAGCCACCCCGCCTGCGGGTAAATGCCATGACCATTGCTGCTAATCCTTATGATATAAACGCTTCCGCGAAAAATGCCTTCAAAGATCCTTTCGCATGGTTTTTCGCGGAACACTACCGGCATCGACTGGTCTGTCACAGGCTGTTGGAATATGCCGATTCTGACATTTTAGATATTGAAGGAACGAAAGATGTTCTGACGTTCCTTCAAACAGATTTCCCGCTTCATATACTTGACGAAGAAGCCGATCTTTTTCCCATGCTCTTGCGTCGATGTACGCCTGAAGACAATCTGGAACGTACGATTGATTTGCTGACGTGTGACCATCATGCTGAAAGTGAAACTGTAAAAGCCTTAACCAACTTAAAATGTTGATGAACCATACCAATTCCGGCGTTAATTGCGGCATCTGTCTGTCCGGCAGGGAGTTTCTGTCCCTCAACTTCGATATATCCCTGATCCGCTGTATAGTGACCATAAAGGATATTCATCAGGGTGGTTTTCCCCGCGCCATTTTCCCCGAGCAACGCAATGACTTCCCCCTTATCAAGAGAGAAAGAGATATCGTCGTTGGCGGTAAGGGAGCCAAAGCGTTTGGTAATGTTATGAAAGGCAAGCAAAGCCATGTTATGCCTCAAGAGATGCAAGAACAGAAGTGTCTTGAAATAGCCGAAACGATAAAGGAATGAATAATTCTTGGATTGATACTCAAACAAAGCTTAAGTATCAATAATAATTACATCTTTATCTGTTCGTCTAAATACGTTTCCACGAAAAAACTGTTTAAGTTTTCTCAATAAAATCCCCGGTCCTCCATCAGAATGGTTCAGGCATAAAAATGGTTCAGTAAAGAACAAGACCGGGGATGGAAGGCGGTTAGTAAGTCGATTTGGGCTCTTCGTCGTTGATCTCAACAACAAATTTACCCGAGAGGATATCTGCTTTTACTTGTTCGACCTTGGCCTTTGCATCTGCTGGAATTTTATCGTCAAACTCATAATACGGGGCAAGTGAAGCACCACCCTTTTGCATCATGGTCCATTCTTTATAATCAGCAGCAGAATAGGTTCCGGCTTTGACCTGGCTGATGGCATGTCCGATTGCTGATTCCATGTGCCAAAGGGCAGAAGTCACAACAACGTCCTTGCCATTTTCTTCCTTGTTCATGTCGTTTACGTTGCCAAAGGCAATAATACCTTTGTCACGTGCTGCATCAACAACACCAGCACGCTCTGCATAGAGAACATCAACACCGGCTTCGATCTGGGCAAAGGCGGCTTCTTTTGCTTTCGGTGGGTCATACCATGATCCGATAAAGTTCACTTTGAACTGTGCATCGGGGTTCACGGATAGCGCACCCGCCATAAAGGCGTGGAACAGACGGTTGACCTCGCCAATCGGATAGCCGCCGACCATGCCGATCTTGCCAGATTTGCTCATGCTACCGGCAAGGATACCCATAAGATAACAGGGTTCGTGAATGTAGTTATCAAAGACAGAGAAATTGTCGCCGTGCGGTTTAAAAGGATCGCCCATCAAATAGGCAACATCTTTATAATCATCTGCGACTTTACGGGCTTCGCGGCTGATGCCAAATGCTTCCCCGACAATCAGATCGACTTTGCTTTCAGAATATTCTCTCAACACACGAACGTAGTCGGTATTGGCAACTTTTTCTGAAAAGACGTATTCGATTTCGCCGGCTTCTTTTGCGGCAACCAACGCTTCGTGCAGGCGTGCATCCCATTTTTGCTGAATAGGCTGTGTATAGATACCTGCGACCTTAATGGTTTTTGCAAAGGCGCCCGTTGCGCCAAGGGTTGCACTTGCTAGGCCTGCAGCGGCAAGCGCAAGAACGGTTCTTCTGGATAAACCTGTCATAATGGAATCCCTCCCTGGATAGATGTAAAACAGCTCTGAAAGCGCTCAAATACAAGATCGGTATCTCACCGTTAGTCGTTATTTATTTGCTTTCAGGAACTGTGGTTCCTGTTAATCGACTTGTACAGAGCTCTTTACTTCTACAGTCAGGGCAAATTGTTCCGCCTCTTTTAAACTGTGTTCCAAATGCTAAATTTTTTTTATC
Organism: uncultured Kiloniella sp.; assembly: GCF_937128705.1. Classification (GTDB taxonomy): domain Bacteria; phylum Pseudomonadota; class Alphaproteobacteria; order Kiloniellales; family Kiloniellaceae; genus Kiloniella. The sequence continues at coordinate 3,775 of NZ_CAKZMP010000230.1, forward strand.
ACTTGGTCAAATAAAACAGCGGAAAATCTTTGTGTATCTTGAACTCTGTACTTGGCCTTGGTGTGGATTACTTATCTTTATATTATTAATGTGTCAATATTATCAAAGTTTTAGTGTTCAGGTCTTCCAAAAATAGATGGCTGGTCTGCGGGGGAAGATAAACAGGAATACTTGACCTAATCGCTCAAGTAGTTAAAAGGGGGCAACAGATTTTGGCTGGGCATTGATCGTTAGGTTTTAAGGTCGTGCTATAATAGCCAGGCGGCAATGACCGCAATTAATCGTCAGAGAGAAATTAGCGAAGGCCAGAGTAATGCCCGAAGCCCGCCCCGAAGCCCAGAATTTTGCCCAAAATGGTACCTGCAACTTAGCTAAGAATGCTATGAATAACGAACCTGTTAAGGGCGCTAATTCAGGTAAGCTTGCGAAGAAAGAAGCGGACTGCGACGCCAAGAATATCTTTTCTTATCGTAAATACTGGGCGCAGCGTTTTGGTATTGCGCCGTTCCTGCCCATGTCTCGGGAAGAAATGGATCTTCTTGGGTGGGATAGTTGTGATGTCATTATTGTCACGGGTGATGCCTATGTGGATCATCCCAGCTTCGGCATGGCGATTATGGGACGGCTTCTCGAAGCACAGGGCTTTCGTGTTGGTATCATTGCACAGCCTGAATGGTCAGATTCAGAAGCTTTCAAGGCGCTGGGCAAACCCAATCTCTATTATGGTGTAACCGGCGGCAACATGGATTCAATGATCAACCGCTATACGGCTGATCGTCGCATTCGTCATAATGACAGTTACACCCCGAATGATGAAGGCGGTAAGCGCCCGGACCGTTCGGTCATCGTCTATTCACAGCGTTGTCGTGAAGCCTACAAGGATGTGCCGATTGTTATTGGCGGTATCGAAGCTTCCCTGCGTCGTACAGCCCATTATGATTACTGGTCTGATAAGGTCCGTCGTTCCGTCCTGATTGATAGTAAAGCTGATATTCTTCTTTATGGAAATGCAGAGCGCGCCATTGTTGATCTGACCCACCGCGTCGCTGCAGGGGAAGCGCCAAAGGATATTGATGATATCCGCGGCACAGTGGTTGCCCGCAAGGAAATCCCCGAAGGCTGGACCGTTGCTGATATGACGGACATTGATGATGATAATGATCTTCATCACATTCCCGATCGTGCCGAAGCACGTAAGAAACTACGTGACGCAGATAAAAATAAAACCGCTGTACGCCTGCCGTCATACGAAGAAGTTATCGCAGACAAGGCGTTGTACGCACAGGCATCCCGGGTTGTTCATCTGGAAAGTAACGCAGGTAACGCCCGCGTTATGGTGCAAAAACACGGTGATCGCGATATCTGGATTAACCAACCGCCGATCCCGCTGACCACCCCTGAAATGGATGGCGTGTTTGATCTGACCTATGCGCGTGCGCCGCACCCTATTTACGGTGATGCCAAATTGGCGGCGTGGGATATGATCCGCTTTTCCGTGAATATTATGCGCGGATGTTTTGGTGGTTGTTCTTTCTGTTCCATTACCGAGCACGAAGGTCGGGTTATTCAAAGCCGGTCTGAGGAATCAATCCTCAAGGAAATTGAAGATATACGCGACAAGGTTGATGGCTTTACCGGGCAGATTACCGATATGGGTGGCCCGACGGCCAACATGTATCGCATGGCCTGTAAGGATGACAAAATTCAAAAGGTCTGTCGTCGCTTGTCTTGCGTCTATCCGGACGTTTGTAAGAACCTTGATACCAGCCATGAAAGCCTGATCCAGCTTTATCGCAAGGCTCGTGACATCAAGGGTGTCAAAAAGATCTCTATCCAATCCGGTCTTCGTTATGACATTGCGGTGAAAAGCCCGACCTATATCAAGGAACTGGTGACCCATCACGTCGGTGGCTATCTGAAAATTGCGCCGGAACATACCGAAGAACGTGCACTGTCCAAGATGATGAAGCCGGGTATTGGTACCTATGAGCGTTTCAAGTCTATGTTCGATGCCGCGGCGAAAAAGGCGGGTAAAGAGCTATATCTCATTCCTTATTTCATTGCGGCACATCCGGGCTGTGAAGATGAAGATATGATGAACCTTGCTGTCTGGCTCAAACAAAATGGCTTCCGGGCTGATCAGGTTCAGAACTTTATTCCATCCCCAATGGCGCTTTCCACGGCCATGTATCACAGCGAGCGTAACCCGTTGCGCCCGATCCGTCGTCACAGCGGCGAAGTTGTTCACACGGCAAAGGGTATGAAGCAACGTCGTTTGCACAAAGCTTTCTTGCGCTACCACGATCCTGAAAACTGGCCAATCCTGCGGGATGCGCTTAGAAATCTGGGGCGTGCTGATCTTATTGGGCCGGGTAAAAAGCATTTGGTTCCCGCGCATCAACCCATTGGTACAGGTGATAATAAGCCGGGTGCCAGAGGCTTCGCGAAAAAGAAAGACGGCAACAGCAGCGGCAAGGCTTTCTTTACCACGCATGCGGGGCAGGGACGTCGTCGTGCACATGACAGGGCATCCGTTGCCAATGGCGCTGGAGCCTCAGAAGGACCAGCCCGCGGTGCAACAGCCCATGGTAAAGCCAAATCCGCTGGAAAACCTGCGCGTCGTAAACCATCAGGCCAAAGACGGCGGACACGGACTTAACATCCCGGACTTAAGATGAAATGGCTTAAGATAATAGTGACTTAAGCTAAAGTCTGTTTTGGTTTAGAATATGAAGAAGGCCTGGAATGTTATGAACAACATTTCAGGTCTTTCTTCGTTTAGGGCATTTCTCGGTATTTGGCCTCTACCAAATAAACAATTTCAGAATGGACGCCGTTGATTTCAACAAAATGGGCATCACCTGTGCGTTGGTTATGTTCGACGCGGTGCCAGAATTCCTGATAGTGGTCTCTGATGTCAGTTTGAAAGACGCCGATGATTTTATAGTTAAAGCCTTTGTTATGGGCATAATTTGCGGCTTTGTTGATGGATGACAAGCTGGTTTGCAGAAAGAAAATGCGTCCGTCTTTTTTGAGCTTTGTAACGCTGAAATCAAAAAGATCCTGGATCATTTCGATGCCATAGATCCCGCCGCTGAAAAACTCTTTCCCGGATGCTTTTACAGTCGGTAGAGACGCAGGGTTAGAGATGATAAAATCGTATGTTTCATCAATAACACTGTCATCAATCAGATAAGGTTGAAAATGAGAACAGTCATTTAAGGCAATGTTTTCTTTGCTTAAATCTATCGCATCTGGATCAATATCAAATCCGGTTACTGAATGCGCGCCCCGTTTGGCGGCATAGATGCCAAGTACCCCGGTGCCACAGCCAAAATCACAAATTCGCCGGTGCGAAAATTCCAGGTTTTCCAGATAGAGCAGAAGAAATTCAGAATAGCGAGTGACACGAATTTTCTCGGTTTCGAGAATGGATAGTTCCTGTAGCCCTGCGCTGAATTTCTTCATATAAAATCACCGATGCTGTTGATCCGTTTTATCTGCTCGTTGCTCGCTGTTTTCCATTACTTAGTGTTTCATGATATTGAGGATATCATATGAGTGTCCTTGATACTCACTATAACATATGGGGATGAATTCAGCTCTATCACCCCCAATCACGTATAGTTTAATAGAGTTGCTGCTTCAGTGTTTCCTGAACAGCGTGGTCAAATGAGTCCGTCTCGCCCTGTTCCTTTGCCTTTTCGGCGACGTAGGCATCATACTTTGTGATAAGCTTGCTCATGGCTTTTTCAAGCTGTTCGCGTTCTTCAAGCTTGGCATCTATATAGGCCTGTTTTTCCTCTTTAGATTTATCTTGTAATTCTTTTGGCAGATTACCGTCCTCAACTTTATCAAGCGAGACGGCACCATTTTTTATATCAGCTACCAAATCGCCACCGCCTGTTATGACTTCCTTGACCGAAGAGCGTTTGGAATAAAACTTGGAATTCTCTACCTGTACAGAACTTGGTGCTGCTTCTTTTAGCTCCATTTTATCCTGCACAGCGGATTGTTCTGCCTCTGATCCATAGGGAACAACCGTGTCATCAATACGTTTTTGCAGGATAATGATATCGCCATCGAAAGGTGTTTCGATAATTTTAATCTGCCCGCCATCCTGTGGAATGGGGATATAGCGTCCGTTACCCAGTTGGGCGATTTCTTTCCAGATTTTCTTGGTTTCTCGATCACCGCCCGCCTGTACAGCATTGACAATAATGCCTTCTTTTCTGGCCGCTTTGATAACCTCGGGGTATTTCGGGGCGTTGTCGTAATCCATGTGTGGCGGCGCATCCCCGACGAGGAAAACAATGCGTTGGGTATCTTCGCCTTCTGTCCAATCCAGTTGGCGAACAGACGCATCCAGGGCTTCATTGACGGCTTCGGGTGTATCACCGCCGCCATTGGCTTGGAAGTGAACCAGATTACCGTACAGCCCCTGTATATCCGGGCTCATGTCATAGGATTTGATGACGTAATCATCACCAATATCGCGATAACCGATCAGCGCCATTTCGATGTTGGCATTGGGGTGAATGTCCACGATGGTATTGGCGATGGACCAGATCTTGCGCTTGGCCCCGTCAATCAGATCGGCCATTGATCCGGTGGTATCCAGAACAAAAGCAACTTCTATGCGTGGTTGCCCCTGTTGGTTATCTGCAAAGGCCGCTGTGGCCACGAGGGGGGACGTAAATCCATATAGTGCTGTTGATGCCAAAAGCCCTGTCATTAATCCGCGTACTGATTTTTTCATCAGATTGGTCCTATCTTTTTGTGAGAATAGGCTGACAAGATGAACGATTATTGTGGTGTAAAAGGGAGAGGAAAAAGGCAAGAAAAGGTTACTTTAAGGTGCAAATAAGACCGTGGAATAAACCCACAGTCTTATTTACAAACTTAAATAGGATCAGCTTTTAGGTTGCTGGTCCCAAGCAGCGGGCGTATTCCACATGATTGTTTGCTTCGGAAACCTCATCAATGCTTGCGTGATAATCAGCAAAGAAACCAAAGCTTACTATGGGATGTGCGGTTGGTGACCAGGATACCGGATCAATTGGGTGTGACATCGCAAATTGTTGTCCGGGGGCGAGTGGTGGCACATTCAGGCTTTGTTGCGTTGGGTAGGTATCATTCCAAGGCTGACCAAGGGGAACATCAAATCCGACACTCACAACGCTCGCAGGGGCCATTCCTGTGCCGGCATTTCTGATGATCCAGCGAATGGATTGATTGCCGCCATTCCAGCTGCCGCAATAACCGCTGTTTGGCATGCCGTTTGTTCCTGCTGATGCAGGCAATACAACAAGGTCTGGCGTACCATTGGGCAGACCATAAACCGGACCATTACTTCGTTTGTTCAGGGATCTGGTCGGGGCGACGTTCTTTCTCTTCTGCACTATCGTTCTGGGGGCCGTGGGCCGGGGCGGGACAACAACTTTGTATTGTGTCCTTTTCACGGACAATGATTTTGCAGTGGCTGTCCGTGGTGATGTCGTTGCCGCCGACGCGTTACGATTGCAGTTTTTCTGTGCTGACGTTTGCCCCGTAGCCTGAGTTGCGCATTCTGCCATTACTGGTGTTGTTGATAACGTAATGTAATTCACGGCAACCAGGCCGGATGTAATGATGCAAAGAGTTTTTAGTTTTGGAATGTTACTCATTTTTCGTACTCCTGTTTTAAGATCAGGGCGGAAATCTGAGCCTTTTCCATTTCAGATATGGATGCTGAATTCCGCTGGATACCTAATAGGTCGGGCGTACAGAACATAAGGTTCAATTTATTTTTGTTTGATTGGTAAATGGAATTATTCAGATCTTTGCAGATTGCTTTATCTGCTTTAAGAATAAATAGAATTATTATCCCCTTAACCCTTTAATGGTGGAATTCTGATGAAACTTTGTGGGATTGAGCTTAAAGGAAACGATGCCGTCTTAGTTGTTTTGGAAGCCAGCGATAAGGGACCAAAACACATTGATTTGCCGACACGAAAAATAGCATTGGGCGACAGTGATAATGCCGCAGATGTCATCTGCTTTCAAAAAGAGATCGCAGCATTCTTTGTGAACAACAATATCTCTAAAGCCGTCATCAAAAAACGCGCCAAAAAAGGCAAATTCGCTGGCGGCCCCGATACCTTTAAAATGGAAGCTTTAATACAAGTTATCCCTGACCTAAAAGTCGAGCTGGTGCCGCCGCAAGCCTTGGCCGCCATGGAGAAAAAGCAGGATATTATCTATCCGAGTAGTCTGATGAAGTATCAAGAAGTAGCGTATCTGGCGGGTGTTTATTGTTATATAGGTTCTTTGTAAGTTTATTAATTGAATGATAGTCTAGAAAACTAAGATTAATCAAATAAACTAAATAAAAAGATATCAGCTTATTGCTTCATTCAAAATAAAATTTATATTTTGGCATTTTCCTTCCATTATTTAAATAGTACTTTTCCTTTAAAATAAAAGGGTTTGAGCCTAATGTTAGTCCTAAAACGAATTGAGAGTAGTAATACCAACTT
>NZ_CAKZMP010000231.1 GCF_937128705.1 uncultured Kiloniella sp.
AGGATGATGAATGATCATTTTCTGTGCTCCTAATGCAAGTTCGGTTGGGCGCCCACGCCCTTTTCATCAATCATCGCCCCGCGTTGGAAACGATCCAGTCGATATTCTGTCGCGACAGCATGGGGTTCATCCCTGGCTAAGAGATGCGCATAACACCAACCGCTTGCCGGCGTTGCCTTAAAGCCACCGTAACACCAGCCACCGTTAAAATAGAGGCCATCAATATGTGTTTTATCTATAAAGGGTGATCCATCCATGGACATATCCATCACACCACCCCACATCCGCAACAGTCGTGCACGCCCGATCATCGGCATTAGAGCCATACCCCCTTCACAGACGTCTTCAACAACGGGCAAATTGCCACGTTGGGCATAACTGTTATAGCCATCAATATCACCACCAAAGACCAAACCGCCTTTGTCGGATTGCGAAACGTAAAAATGCCCGGCACCAAAAGTCACCACCCCGGGCAAGATCGGTTTTAAACCTTCAGACACAAAAGCCTGTAAAACATGACTTTCAATCGGCAACCGCATCCCTGCCATGGACATTACGCGACTGGATGATCCGGCGACACACACAGCAACTTTCTTGGCTTTTATTGTACCCTGATTGGTTTTAACACCGCGACAAATGCCGTTTTCAATCACCATGCCTGTCACTTCACAGTTCTGGATGATATCAACACCCCGACTATCCGCACCCCGTGCATAGCCCCACGCAACTGCATCATGGCGTACGGTACCGCCACGGGGTTGCAGCAATCCGCCTTTGATGGGGAAGCGAGCGTTTTCAAAATCCAGACAAGGATACATTTCGCGTACACCATCCTGATCCAGCAATACAGCATCAGCCCCGGCGAGTATCATGGCATTGCCGCGACGTGCATAGGCATCTCGGCCGGCATCGTTATGGAAGAGATTTAAAATGCCACGTTGAGACACCATGGCATTGTAATTGAAATCCTGTTCAAGATTTTCCCATAGCTTCATGGAAAATTCGTAAAAGGGCTCATTCCCCGGCAGAAGATAATTGGACCGCACAATCGTTGTATTACGTCCAACATTTCCAGAACCAATCCACCCTTTCTCGAGAACAGCAACGTTTGTGATGCCAAATTCTTTTGCAAGGTAATAGGCCGTTGCTAAGCCATGCCCACCGCCGCCGACAATGATCACATCATATTCGTCTTTTGGTTTTGGGGTTCGCCAAACAGGTTTCCAGCCTTTATGTCCTGTCAGCGCTTCTTTTATGACCTTAAAGCCTGAGTATTTTAAACCTCGGTGTTTCATCACATATTCTCAATTGTGTTGCCTTTTTCTACTAGAACAGTGATATAAAGATCGAGATTTCAAAAAAAGGACTATTTATTACATAAAATGGACACGTATTCTTCACCTGAGCAAGCATATAAAATTGGCATCTTACTAATCGATGGCTTTGCCCTGATGTCCTACTCATCAGTCATAGAACCCTTACGTGCTGCCAACCTTCTTGGTAAAAAACATCTCTACAGGGTTGATCACATTGCGATAGGAAACAGGCACGAAACCATAAGCTCAAGTGGTGCGGCGATCTGCGCAACAGCCACCATATCTGACCATCAAGACTATGATCTTATCCTTGTTGTCGCCGGGGGAGATCCATCCAGCTTTGACGACGAACCCACATTCCAATGGTTACGTAACAAAGCGCGTCATGGCGTCAGATTAGGGGGTGTTTCTGCAGGCCCTGTAATCCTCGCCAATGCAGGGGTTATGAAAGGATACAGGATGACTGTGCACTGGGAGCATGCCGCAGCTCTATCAGAAAACACCCCGACACTATTGCTTGAACGAAGCCTTTACATCATGGACCGAGATCGCATCACTTGTGCAGGTGGCGTTGCCCCATTGGATATGATGCATGCATTACAAAGTGAAATTCATGGGCCGGAATTTGCCAGAAAGGTCAGTGATTGGTTCATTCATACGGACGTCAGGCCATCCGGAAATCCGCAGAGATCTGGAATGATAGAGCGATATGGCACCCATCATCCCTCTATCATTCAAACACTCGAAATAATGGAAAACCATATTGCGGATCCCCTGAGTTTAAAACAACTCGCTTTGTTATCTTCAATAAGTCCACGCCAACTCAACAGGATTTTTATCAAAAAAATTGGACAGAGCACCATGTCTGTTTACCGTAATTTACGGTTAGAAAAATCCTATAATCTTGTTCGACAAACAGTATTGTCATTAACAGAAATTGCTCTGGCAACAGGCTTTTCCAGTTCAGCGCATTTCTCGAAAGCCTTTCAGGGAAAATATGGTTCTCCCCCCTCGTCGTACAGACAAGATATACAATCAAAGGCATAATAAAACTCATACAGAAGAGAACTTGACTTCAAGATTTAAGGGAATGTTTTTATGGCTGAAAGTATTTCATTAAATCACATATATTCAATGCACTATAAAACACTTTACATCTAATATATTAACCTTAACGATCAGCCCATTCTTTGACTTTCCCAACAATGGCCGCATTGACAGCAACACCATTTTTATCTGCATTGACACGCGCTTCAAAACGCTCTGCGCCATGCAAGCGAGCCCCATCCTGATCAACAATAGCTTCGATCAAATAATCTACACGTTGCGAGAATACGCCACCCGAAGAAAGTTCAGGATCAATAGCAATAAAGAACTGCCCCGTTTTGGGCGGCCCACCGACAGGACCGGAAAACGGGCTGGCATCAATACCAAGCGTTGCCCCTGTCATAGCAGCCGCCATTAACTCTACCATCAAGGCTGTACCAAAACCTTTATAGCTGCCACTTGGGATCATGGTTCCTTTAAGAGCAACAT
>NZ_CAKZMP010000232.1 GCF_937128705.1 uncultured Kiloniella sp.
AGCCTGAGCTTCAGGCTTGTTGGATTGACAGCAATTATGGTTATCCTTGGATTTGCAGCTGTCATATCCTATTCAACAATCAGCCAATATCAAAACGCGCAAGATAATGCCAAAAGCTATCTGTCCAGTTTGTCTGCACAATATGCGCTGGATGTACGACTTGATATTGAAGAAGCTCTTGTTGCAGCCCGCGGCATGGCGCACGCAATCGAAGGGCCGCTAAGAAACGGTTCTATTGATCGGGATGGTTTTGCCCAGATCGTAGAAAATACGATTCGCCGCTACCCCAATCTTGTGGGCGGTGCTGTAGGCTTCGACAACAATGTTGGTGGCAATGACAGTGATTTTGCCGGGAAGGGCTACAACGACAAAGCAGGACGTTTGCTCCCTTATTTCTATCAAGACGGCAACGGCGGTGTTGCCTGGGAACCGCTCGCTCTTGGCGGCGATAGTGGATCAGAACTTTGGTATGATCTCCCAAAAAACAAAAAACAGGAAGTCGTAACGGAACCCTACGTCTATCCAGTAAACGGGGAAGATGTTGTTATGACAACAGCTACCGTTCCCATTTTTGACGCCAAGGATCAGGCTGTCGGTGTGGCAACAACGGATATGGCCCTCAAAGACATTCAGGTCCGTCTGTCAGAATTAAAGTTATTTGAGAGTGGTACCGTTTCTCTTATCACCTCTACGGGTATGTGGATTTCGCATCCTGATGACAAGAAGCTGGCCACAATCGAAGAAAGCAAAGCCCTTACATCTGTTCTAAAAGAACTTGCAGCAGGGAAGAGCTTTTATGGAAACATAAATGATCCATCAATTGGCGGTGATAGATACTTGGCTGTTCAACCTATCAATTTTGGTGACAGTGATGCCATTTGGGGCGTTGTCGTATCCGCCCCTGAAAGTGAGATTATGGCATCGGCCAATGATTCACGTAATCTTACGATCTTGCTTTCTCTATTAGTTGTTATCACGGTGATTGCTATCAATGGCATTATTGGTACCAAAGCGATGTCACTTCTTCGAAAAGTGACCGATAGCATGCAACGTCTTGCCGAGGGCGAGACAGATATCAAAATTCCTGCTCGCAACAGAAGTGACGAAGTTGGTGCCATTGCAAGAACAGTCGAAATCTTCCGCACAAACGCTTTGGACAAGCAGCGTCTAGAAGCTGAACAGATACAGCTTCAAGAAGCTGCCGCTGCCGAGAAGAAAGCGACCTTGGATCAAATTGCAACACGTTTCCAACAGGGAGTAAGTACGCTTATCGGTGACATTGAAACTTCCGTTGTCGATATGAAATCCTTTGCCGACAACATGAACGTAATGTCCCAACAGACCAGATCGCGTGCGTCCGAAGCATCGTCGTCGTCAGACACCGCAAATCAGAGCGCACAGGCCGTTGCCAGTGCGTCTGAACAACTTGCTGCTTCTGTGGGTGAAATCGGACGTCAAGTTGGTCAAGCCACATCAATCACCGGCGAAGCTGTTGCTGAAGCCAGTAGATCAAATGAAAATGTGCAGTCTCTTGCACAGGCAGCTCAACGGATCGGTGAGGTATTAAAACTCATCTCTGATATCGCCGAGCAAACCAACTTGCTTGCCCTTAACGCAACAATTGAAGCGGCCCGCGCTGGCGAAGCAGGTAAAGGTTTTGCTGTTGTCGCAAGTGAAGTCAAATCACTAGCGACACAGACATCGAATGCTACGGGTGAAATTGAGCAGCAGGTTATCGCTATTCAGAACGAAACCAAAAATGCTGTTGAATCTATCGGACATATCAGCACTGTTATCGGACAGATTGATGAAATCAGTACCGTCATTGCAGGTGCCGTCGAAGAACAAGGTTCAGCGACACAAGATATCTCGTCCAAGATTCAGCTTGTTGCTTCTGGCGTTGGTTCGATTTTGGAAAGTATTTCCGGTGTTGACGAGGTTTCAATTCAGACCGATACCGCAGCCAACTCCGTTGTTGAAACAATCAACAATCTGGACAAAAAAGTACAAGCACTCAATGAAGAAGCTTCAAGACTTGTGTCTGAAGTTCGAAGCGCTTAAGGGAAAATAAGACGTTTTGCACAGAGAAAGGCCTGCGTTTTGCAGGCCTTTTTTGTTTCCGATTAAGAATTAAGTCGTAATTAATTTAGCTGATATTTCTTTCGTCAATTTAGCCGCAACCATCGCCGTCATACCGACAAGATCCCGATGGGGATTAAGTTCGACGATATCCGCCCCAATCAAATCAGCATCCAGCTTATGTAACGCATTTATTAAATCACGCACAGACATGCCACCGGGTTCATGATGTGAAACCCCCGGTGCAAAAGCCGGGTCTAGAACATCTAAATCGACGGATAAATACAAGGGTCCATCAAAGTTAAAAGTGATTTCAGGGCGCCAATCTTTCATCGCAATAATTTCAACACCAAATTTTTCAGCCTGTTCTTGTTGATGTTTGTTCAAGGTGCGTATGCCAACTTGGACTAAACGCTTCACACGGCCAGTTTCCATCGCTCTTGCAAACGGACAGGCATGACTATCCCGATTACCTTGCATTTCATCATACAGATCAGAATGGGCATCAAAGTGTAAAATGTTGAGATCTTGATAGCTTTTACTATGTGCGCGTAACAAAGGTGCAGATACTGAATGATCTCCGCCGATACTGAGAAGTTTTGCCCCTGTGGTAATAATCTCTTCTGCTCGGGTTTCAATCTCGGCGATGGCTGTACTTGTATCATCAAAGATCAAGTCACCAAGATCTTTCCACCTGTTATCGTTCCCCAGATCATGCCCGTTTTCACAGGTAAGATTCGCCGAACCACAATGCAAAGCTTCGCGCATACGCTGTGGCCCCATGGCAGG
>NZ_CAKZMP010000233.1 GCF_937128705.1 uncultured Kiloniella sp.
TACCAACTGTCCATTACTCGCAAGGACACCACGTTCCAGGTAAAGGTTATCTTCCAGCCCAACGCGAACGTGACCGCCAAAGATAACTGATTGTGCAGCCATCGGCATTTGAGCTGGGCCAACCCCGAAAGCGCCCCAATTTGCCCCTTCAGGAAGCATATTACGCATCGCAAGCATGGTTTCGCCATTTGCTTCAGCCGCGAAAGGAATGCCAAGGCAAAGCTGAAACAAAGGTGGTGCATCAATTAAACCTTCCGACATTAGCTGCTTTGCCATCCAGATATGACCAAATTCAAACGCTTCAATTTCAGGTTTCACACCTATCTTTTGAATAATCGCAGCCATCTCGCGTAACATATCCGGCGTCGAGATATAGGCATAATCGCTGAAATTCAAAGATCCGCAGTCAAAGGTACAAATTTCAGGACGAATAGCATCAATATGCTTAAGGCGATCAGCTGGACTGAGCATATCCGTTCCCGGTCCGCCAACGTTGGGGTTTGTTGCGTCGGGGACAAACTCTCCGCCCATGCCTGCCGTAATATTAATTACCACATCAACACCTTTAGTCTTCATTTTATCGCGAAGAAGACCAACTGTTTCCTGATACAGTTCCAAATCATTGCTCGCCTGACCAGTGTCCGGATTTCTAACGTGCAAATGGGCAATAGCTGCCCCCGCCAATGCAGCCTCAATAGCGGCATCAGAAATCTCGCCTGGCGTTACAGGAACATTCGTATGGCGGTCTTTTTTGATGCCTGAGCCTGTCACAGGACAGGTGATAATAACTTCATTATTCATAGTAATTCCCTCTTTCACGCTACCCTATCAGAACATCAATTCCAAAGATGAGTACGTTTATTTTTTTCTTAGTGTAGGACGGTTTTTATTTCTCAATTTACACTTTGCGCTAATTATGAAACATTTCACGCCAACCGATATCTAATAGATGAGAACGTCAAGATGTATCTATTTGGAAGAGAAGCAGAAACCAAACCTCAAAAAGTTGCGTTTTTGCTTGTACCAGGTTTTTCCATGCTTTGTTTTTCATCGGCCTTGGAGCCTTTGCGTGCTGCCAACTTCAAGGTCGGTGAAAAAATATATGAATGGAAGTTATATTCCATCCATGGCTCAACAGTACGCGCCAGTAACGGTATGGACATTAATGTTGATGCAGAAATTGCACTGGACGACAATATTCCTGTCTTGATCGTTTGCGCCAGTTATGATGTGGAAGAAAGTAATACAAGACAACTAGCCGCAATTCTTCGAAGGCTTCGCTCAAAAGGGACCGAGTTTGGTGGTATGGATGCGGGGAGCGAAATCCTTGCCAAAGCTGGTCTTCTGGACGGCTATAAAGCGACCGTTCATTGGGAGAATTTTGAAAGCTTCATCGAGACTTATCCTAATGTACAGGCAGAATTGGATCTTTATATTGTTGATCGTAACCGGTTCACATCAGGCGGGGGCACAACCAGTCTGGACATGATGTTACAACTCATCAGGGTTCAACACGGTTTGAAACTATCCACTGATGTTGCTGATATATTTATCTATCAAAGATTCCGCGAAGGAAACAACCCACAACGACTGATTTCTAACAACCCACAAATCCGGAACAATAAAGTCCTGACCAAGGCGATAGAAACGATGGAAGCAACCATCGAAACACCGCTCCTCATAACAGAGCTTGCTGAAAAAATAGGCTCTACCGTCAGAGAACTAGAACGACTTTTCAAGAAACATTTAAAAACGTCCCCAGCCTCATATTATAGAAACCATCGATTGGATATAGCACAGAGACTATTGAAGCAAACGGACCTCTCTATTCTCGAGATTGCCATTCGTTGTGGCTTTAACTCTGCAACATCTTTTGCCCGAAGCTATCGCAATCGTTTTGGCCAAGCTCCCAAAACAAGTCGGCGTATTATATCTTAATATATTAGATACAATACTTAGTATATATATTTATTGAATATAGTTTTTTTAATTTTAATTATTTTATACATACCATTTATTCCTTTCATAAAATTCTTATTTATTGGTTTAAACTTGCATTAGTTTCATTTGCAACTAATATTGTATGTCA
>NZ_CAKZMP010000234.1 GCF_937128705.1 uncultured Kiloniella sp.
ATCTGTATGCCAAACCAGAAAAGCATCAGGAAAACCTTGCTGCGATTATGATTACTTATCCTTCAACACACGGCGTGTTTGAAGAAGAAGTTCGTAAAACCTGTGGCATTGTTCACGACTTTGGTGGGCAGGTTTACGTTGATGGCGCCAATATGAATGCAATGGTTGGTTTGGCTAAGCCGGGCAAGTTCGGTGGCGATGTATCACACCTTAATCTTCATAAAACATTCTGTATCCCACACGGTGGTGGGGGGCCAGGTGTTGGGCCGATCGGTGTTGGTAAGCATCTTGCGCCTTTCTTGCCAAACCACTCTCTCGTTGCCGAGGCTGGGCCAGAAACAGGGCAGGGTGCTGTGACATCTGCACCTTGGGGATCAGCAAGCATTCTTCCGATTACCTGGACCTATCTGAAGTTGATGGGAGCCTCTGGTCTGAAGAAAGCAACTCAGATGGCTATCTTGAATGCGAACTATCTGGCGAAGCGTCTTTCTGATCATTATCCGGTTCTCTACACTTCAAAGAACGGTATGGTTGCGCATGAATGCATCATTGATGTTCGTCCGCTTAAGGATGACATCGGAATCACGGTTGATGATATCGCCAAACGTTTGATCGACTATGGCTTCCACGCGCCGACAATGTCATTTCCTGTGCCGGGAACCTTGATGATTGAGCCGACTGAATCTGAATCCAAATATGAAATTGATCGTCTTGCCGACGCTATGATTTCTATCCGGAAAGAAATCGGTCGTGTTGCATCTGGCGAATTACCTTTGGAAGATAACATGCTGTGCAATGCCCCACATACGGCAGCATCAATGTTATCTGAAAGTTGGGATCATCCTTATACCCGTGAAGAAGCAGCTTATCCTGTTGAAGGACTTCGTGACGGTAAATATTGGGCGCCAGTTGGGCGGGTTGATAACGTATATGGTGATCGTAACCTAATTTGCTCTTGCCCTTCGGTAGAGAGCTATCGGGATGCGGCTGAATAGGCCGCTAAAGCGGAGAGACCAGATGGGACCATTGCTGGGTGTCTCATTATATCTGATCTCTCCGTCCTCATAGGGCGTGTATGTTAGGCAAGGGACGGCCTGACATACTTGGGATAGGGCCGCACCCTGTTCCCGTCCAATGCTGGGACTGGAGTTCGTGTGCAAACACGAACTCCTTTTTTTATTTTATTATAAGCAAGATGTCTATTGCTGATGTATTGATTGTGAGTAACATAAGGTACTTCTTTTGATATATTGCCCGTACTCTTTTGGGATTCATAAGAAATTTTTCATAGTCCTTTTTAATTTGGAGCAATTTAATGTGCCGCTGGCTGGCCTATTCCGGACAAGAAATCTTCTTGGAAGAATTACTTTTTAAACCGCAGCATTCTCTTGTTGAGCAGTCTCAGCATGCCACGGAAGCTAAGGTTGCAACGAATGGAGACGGTTTCGGTGTTGGTTGGTATGGGCAAAGAGACGAACCTGGCCTGTATAGGGAAACGATGCCTGCTTGGAATGACTGCAACTTGCAGCACCTTGCATCTCAAATAAGATCATCACATTTTTTTGCTCATGTAAGAGCGTCTACAGGGACAGCAACATCCAGAGCTAACTGCCATCCTTTTTCTTATAAAAATTGGATGGGGATGCATAATGGTCAGGTTGGGGGCTATGAACAATTCAGACGCGCTCTGGAAACTTACATCACCGATGAACATTATATTAAACGTATGGGGACGACAGACAGTGAAGCGCTGTTTTATATGTTGTTTAATTTTGGATTGGAATCTGATCCGGTAAATGCAATTCGAAAAATGGTATCGACAGTCGAAACATTACAGGCAGACAGAAATATTACAGAGCCATTCCGCTGTACAATGGCAATAACGGACGGTGACGATCTTTATTGCCTCAGGCATTCGAATGATCGTTTTGCACCATCATTGTACTGGCGTCATAAAGATGGCGATCTGGTGGTCGTTTCCGAGCCATTAACGGAAGATCACGAAGGGTGGAACAAGGTTCCTGCATCACATGTCCTTGTTGCAAACAAATCCGAAGTTAAAGAGATTGTTGCCCTAAAGATCTAGTGAGTGTTTATTATGGAAGAAAGTCTTGAAACATAGATACAAAAAAACCGGCTCAGATGAGCCGGTTTTTTTGTGCATGATCTAAGAAAGATCAATGAAATTTTTCGCCAAGCGAACTGATGGAATCATCCATCAATGTTTTGGCTTTTGCCTTGGTCATGCTGCCAGCCAGAATGTTTTTGGTCGCAGTGATTGCAACATCAACTGCCTGATCACGAACTTCGTTCAGTGCGGCGGTTTCTGCCTGAGCAATTTTGTCCATGGCTTGCTGTTCACGACGCTTAAGTGACTCTTCTAAATCAGTAGCAGCATCTTCTTGAACGCGTTTAGCTTCTTGCTTTGCGTGTTCAATGATTGCTTCTGCTTCTTTCAGAGCATCACGTTGTTTGCGTTTGTATTCAGCCAGCGTTTTTTGCGCTTCTTCCCGAAGATTTTGAGCTTCTTCGAGTGTTTTGCGAATGGCTTCACCGCGTGCGTCCAATCCAGCAACAATGCCTTTCCCGCCTTTTGTAACGACAAGAAATACAAAGATTGCAAATGCAACGCCAACCCAAAATGTAGGATTTTGAAATAATTCCATGATTAGTTCTGCTCCCCTAGTGCTTCGTCAACAGCTTTGCTGAGTTTAGCGTCGGTTACATCAGTACCAAGCAATTTACTTGTCGCGGCAGCGGCAACGTCTTTGGCAACATCCTTAATGTGCCCCATAGCTTCGCTACGAGCAGCATTAATTTTGTCTTCGGCAATCTGAACCTTTTCCGAAAGTTGGGTGTCAAACTCAGCCTGGCGCTTGGCGCTAGTGGCTGCGATTTCATCCGCAGATTCTTTCAGAGCGGCAACAGCAGAAGCGCGCGCATCAGCAATAGCTTTCTGATAGTCCGAAAGGACCTCTTCAGCTTCTTGCTTCAAGCGTTCTGCTTTTTCCAGATCACCAGAAACTCTATTTTCGCGCTCTTCCAAAATCGAGGCCAGACGTGGCAAAGCAACCTTGGCCATCAGGAAGTAGAGCACACCGAAGGTAACGATAAGCCAAAAGATTTGGCCTACGAACGTATCGATTTGTTCAAATTGTGGCATCGTGCTACACGCCTTGTTCAGTTATCAAAATTGGATCAGATAAAAGTCTGATAGGCCGATATACCATCAAATACCATAAAGATATTCGAGAACATCGGCCTAACAATCTGTTCCAATTAAGCTACGAACAGAAGGATCAGAGCAACTAGTAGAGAGAACAGTGCGATCGCTTCAGTAACAGCAAAGCCAATCCAGATGTTCGCACCAATTTCGTCTTTAGACGCTGGGTTGCGAGCGATGGACTGGAAGTAGCTAGCCCATACGTTACCAACACCAACACCTGCACCAATCATACCTAGAGTAGCTAGACCAGCACCAATCAGTTTTGCAGCTTCTGCTTCCATAATTCTCGAGCTCCTTGTAACGCTTGTGCGTTAGATAGATAAAAAAGTTACGATTTCCGAAAAGATCTTAGTGCAGATGGATCGCATCATGCAGGTAGATACAAGTCAGAATGGTGAAGACATACGCTTGTAACGCCGCCACCAGGAATTCCAAAGCTGTAATACCAACAAGCACGCCGAGTGGGATAAACCCAAACACACCGAGCATGATGACAAAGCCAGCGATGACCTTCAAAAGAACGTGGCCAACAACCATGTTCGCAAACAAACGAACAGAAAGGCTGATGGGTCGTGAAAGGTAAGAAACCAGTTCGATCGGGATAAGGATCACAGCCGTCCACAATGGCGCACCATGTGGGAAGAAGAGGCGAAGGAAGCCTGCTCCGTGGCGAGCGAACCCGATTACTGTTACCGCCAAGAAAATAATAATTGCCATCGCAAAGGTAACGACAATGTGGCTAGTAAAAGTAAAGGTACCCGGTACGAGACCGATCACGTTTCCAAAGAGGATGAACATGAACAGAGTGAAGACAAACGGGAAGTACTGACGTCCGGCTGAACCGACGTTATCCCGGAGAAGGTTCGCAACCATCTCATAGCTCATCTCTGCCATGCTTTGCCAACGACCGGGAACGAGTGCACGTCCACGTGTTGATCCCACAAGGAAGATTGTTACGAGTAGAACGCTCAGCGACATAAACAGCGCTGAGTTGGTAAAGGAGATATCGTAATTACCTAGTTGGATTGGTAAAAGAGTTGTTACCTCAAACTGGTGCATTGGGTCGATTGAACCACCTGATGCCACGAGCTTTCCCCTCTAATTTTACTCTGCGCGATCTTCGCGATTATCGCGAAAACGCTTTTTGTTTTCTAACTGTTTAGCAACCCTAACCACATTGGCAAAGGCTGCCCCGATACCAAGGAAGAAGAATATAATCATCAACCAAGGTTTAGTCCCCAATAAGTGATCGAGATAGTACCCTATCCCAAACCCCATTATCAGGGCTGCAACTATTTCCACGGATATGCGGAAACCTACCGCCATACCGCTTGCTGCATCAGCTCGGTTACTGGATTCAGGTTTAGTACCCTGATTTTGACGCTCGCGAGCCGCGCGCAGTCTTTTATCCAGGTCCGTCAAAGACGAACGATCTTCAGGTTCCGGCATTTAATTAAGCCTTCCTGATGGCTACCATTTGAGCTGAAGTAGCACCTGTTAAACGCGGGCGCAACATACGTGGAGCATCATAGTTATGTCAAGAAAGAATCAGCCATGATTTTGACCTAATTCCAATGCGTCCCCGTTCTTATCCTCTCAGAGCTAAATGGATCAAGGTTTTTGTTCCCGATTGTGCAGGGGTAATATTTTGAAAGAGAAGTGCTTTATTGTGCGGACGCGAAAGAAGAGAGCATAAGAAAGAGGTTTTAACTTTAAGGTTTCTTTTCAATTAGGTCATCTGCAGCTTCCAGATTAACCGATACGAGTTGACTGACGCCACGTTCGCTCATGGTAACACCAAACAAGCGCCGAACCCGAGCCATGGTCATACGGTGGTGCGAGATTATGAGAAAACGGGTTGATGTACTGTGAACCAGTTCCTCGACCAATTTGCAAAAACGATCCACGTTGGCGTCATCGAGCGGAGCATCAACCTCATCCAAAACGCAAATGGGAGCCGGATTGGTTAGGAATACAGCGAAAAGCAAAGACAAAGCTGTAAGAGCTTGTTCTCCACCAGACAAAAGTGACATGACCTGTAGTCGCTTTCCCGGGGGGCTGGCCATAATTTCCAGACCAGCCTGCAAAGGGTCTTCTGCTTCTGTAAGCGTCAGATGTGCGCGGCCACCACCAAAGAGCCTGACGAAAAGATCGGAGAAATGAGCGTTTACGAGGTCAAAAGCTTTCAGTAGGCGTTCCCGCCCCTCTTTATTTAAGTTGGCGATGCCCTGCCTTAGCTTACCAATCGCGAGCAAAAGGTCTTCTTTGTCGTTCAACATGCCTTTTATTTGTTTGTCCAGTTCTTCGGCTTCTTGCTCCGCGCGAAGATTAACGGGGCCCATATTGTTCCGTTCGTTTGTCAGGCGATCGTGTTTTCGGGTGACATCATCGCGGGGGGGCAAATCTTCGCCGATTTGAATATCTGCGATAGAAAGTGCTTTTTCCAAAGAGCATCCCAAACGTTCCCGCACGCGATCGATTAAAATCGCCATGGCTTGTTTATTTTGTTCAACAGTAGATTCTGCTCTGATCATGGCTTCTCTTGCTTGGGCGAGAAGTTGTTCTGATTCTCTCAATTGTCTGTCTGCTTCGGCTTGTTCCAGTTCAGCAGAACGTAGTTTTTCCGAGGCTTGATTTTTCGATGCTTCAGATTGGGTGATAACCGTGGTCAGAGCTTCTTTCTGTTTTTTGATCTCTTCAGGCTTGGTTTTCCATACGTCTATTTCTGCTTCGGTACGTTTTATCCTGATATCAATCTCGCCCAGATACTGTTTGGCTTCTTTGGTGCGACGTGACCAAGAATTCAATTCATTCTCGATACTGACGAGGCGCTCGCGTCGGGTTGTGACATCCCGTTTGATCTGTTCAAACTTGCCGCGCTGCGAGCCTAGGAGGTTTCTTTCTTTAGACAGCTTTTCCTTTAAATCGGCTAGCTGCTCTTTTTCCTGTTTTTGATCCGGTAGAGCTTCTATTTCGGCTACCGTTGCTTTTTGCTGTTCGTTGGTTTCAAGGTTCTCGCGAATTAACCGTTGTAAATTTTCTTCGGCGGCAGACAGCTGTGATGCGAGCTTGGTGTGTTTTTGGGCTAAAGTTGTATGATGGTTTTTGGCTGCGGAAACGTCGTTGTGGGCATTGTTCAGGGTTTGCCGGGCAAGTTTTTCGTCTTCTAGGCTTTTATCAAGTGCCTGCTTTGCTGCGATGAAATGCTCTTTTGCTTTTATACTATGTGATTCAATTTTTGCTTTTTCTTTCTCAAGCCCTTTCAGACGGTTTTTATATTCCAGCTTTACGGCTGCTGTTGAGGGTGCATCGTCTCTGACGGTCAGGCCATCCCACCGCCACAAGGTGCCTTCTTTTGATACCAGTCTTTGACCCGGAGCCAGTTGGGCATAGAGTTCTTCGCTAATGGTACGGGTCTCTACAAGGCCGATCTGTGACAGTCTGGCATGAAGACGGGTGGGCGATTGCACAAAATTGAGAAGAGGGACTATTCCCTCGGGCAGTGCGGGGAGGTCTGTGCGCATGGGGATATCGTGCCAGTGAGCAACCGCTTCTTCTTGGGACCCCGCATTTAGATCTTCACCTAGAGCAGCGCCCAATGCTTTTTCATAGCCTGCTTTAACAGAAAGCTCATCAAGTATTGGGTCCGAGACAGAGGATGATGCTCCTTTTAAAAGCTCATTCAGGGCGCGGATTTCTGCGTTGATTTGGTTGAGTTCACTTTGCGCATCTTGATTAGCATCACGCGTCTGTTCCTCTGTCAGGCGCTTATCCTGTACGTCCTTTTCTAAGGTATTCGAGGTTTCTTTGGCGTTAAGAAGTGCTTTCTCAGCGGTTTCCAATTCTCGTTCTGCTTCGATAAGATTTGCGCGGCTTTCTTGCTGAGAAACAAGATGTTTGTGCTGGGCCTCTTGTTGGCGCAGTTGTGATGATTGTCGGGTG
>NZ_CAKZMP010000235.1 GCF_937128705.1 uncultured Kiloniella sp.
GGGGAGCTTACGTGGCGCGGTATTCCTGTTGGTAAGCTTATTAAAGGCGAAAGCTCGCTCAGTCCGGCTGTTGACGTTTATTCGACTGAATTTATTGATAGTCCAATGCGCGAGAAGATCCGGCTTCGCCTCGTCGGATGGTTAGAGCGCCATTTGCGTGCACAGCTCAAGCCCTTGTTCTATTTATCTGATGCCAAGCTTGAAGGTACAGCCCGTGGTATTGCATTTCAGGTTATCGAAGGCTTGGGACTCGTGCCGCGTTATCTGGTGCGAGATCAGATTAACGGCCTGAGCAAAGCAGACAGGAAAGCTTTGGCAGACCTTGGTTTACGCCTTGGCCGGGAAAGCGTCTTTCTGCCGAATTTGAACCGCCCAAGACCAAGCCGGATTCGTGCTTTGTTGTGGGCGGCATGGAATGAAGTTTCTGTGCCGGAACTTCCTGACTTTGAGAGCAAGTATTTTACGCCATCCGAAGCACAGAAAGATATTTTCTGTGCGTCTGTCGGTTATCGTCATCTTTCTAACCGCAAGGGCCGTGAACTTGTTCTTCGCGCCGATATTCTGGAGCGTGTTTCGCATGAAGCGTATAAGTTGCTTCGTCTGAGCAAGGATGACGGTGAAAAAAAATCGAACAAAAAAGACACTGACCCCAAAGCTAAAGTCGTTGAAATTGCAACGCCTGCTGTCGAGGCACCTGTCGTTGATGATACTGCGATAGCTACATCTGGTAACGATCAGGATGTTGCTGTTTCAGAATCCGAGGCGAAAGCCGTGGATAACGTAGCGGTTGAAGTGCAAGAGGATAAAAAAGCAGATGATGATCTGAAACTTCCTGCGGGATCTTTCATCATTAACGATGAAATGAGAAAAGTTTCTGGTCTTGATGATCAACAGATTGCTTTTGTTCTGAAATCCCTGCGATTCCATCCAAACAGACTAAAGGGCGGCGTGACGGCCTTTGGTCTGCGGGGACCGAAAAAGCAGGACCCCAAGAAAAAAGAAGCCCGGAAGAAGCAGGTTGAAGCTGAAAAGGCCAGAATGGCGGATTCACCTTTTGCTGTTCTTCAGGACATGTCTTTCAAACGCTAAAGGTCTTGCGATGGCTGGTGATGAAAAGGCAAGTCTTCGCATTGACAAGTGGCTTTGGTATGCCCGGTTTTTTAAAACGCGCTCAATCGCCAGTACAGCCTGTAATGGCGGGCGGGTGCGTGTTGGTGGCAAGGCGATCAGTAAAGCCAGTCAGTTGGTTAAGCCCGATGATGTCCTAACCTTTACGCAGGGGGCAAACATTCGTGTCATCAAAATTCTCGCGCTTGGAGGTCGCCGGGGGCCAGCACCTGAAGCGCGAGAACTTTATGAAGATCTTGCTCCTATAGATCATCAGAAATCGCATAAGACAAACCCCGTTGGGGATACTGCGATACGGGATATGGGAACGGGGCGGCCGACAAAAAAGGATCGTCGAGATATAGATAAACTTCGCCAAAATGATTGATATAACCTTTTCTATCTATTGTATGTTTTTATTTAACGTCAGCGGGGTGTTGATCTTGTGACTGAGTTGATAACTGGATCTTGCCTTTGTGGAACTGTAGTGTTTGAGATTACAGGCGAGTTTAGCCATTTCTTCCTTTGTCATTGTTCTCGTTGTCAAAAGGGAACTGGTTCTGCCCATGCTGCCAACTTATTCTCTACAACAGCTGTAATAAACTGGTGTTCAGGACAGGAGAAAATTAAGGTTTATCGAGTGCCGGAGACACAGCATTCAAGAAGTTTTTGTTCTGCGTGTGGTTCGGCGGTTCCCAATATGCAAATGGGGGGAGAATTGCTCGTGGTACCTGCTGGCAGTCTTGATAGTAAGGTATCTATTCGACCTAATGCCCATATATGTACGTCTAGCCGTGCTATGTGGGATAGCAATTTAGGGGCAATACCAGAAGTTGATAACCTTCCGTAGAAGGTGGTGTATTGCTTTCTGATGGGTATTTCTGTCACCTCGTTTTTGGTTGTGCTGGTCGTCTGACCGAGGATGTTTACAGGGGGGCTGTGTTAAAATCGGGTAAGGAGAATACCTGTACCAATGGAAAAAGCGGCCAACCATCTGATCATTCCTGCTTTTTCTTTGAGTAGGAATACGGCGATGAACATGGCGAAAAGCACACTACTTTCCCGCAGGCCAGAGACCAAAGCAATCGGCGCTTTGGTCATTGCCCAGATGGCAATCCAATATGACCCCAGAGAAAGAGCTCCGGCCACAAAGCCACTTTTCCATGCTGGCAATGTTTTTACTACAGCGCCTCTACCTCTGAGGATCAAAGCAGCCAACAGCATAATCAAACTGTCTCCGGCGAATAGCCACAGGGTGAAGCTTGACGCATTAAAGGACAAACGGGCGCCTATCCCATCAACGAGTGTATAGGCAGCAGTAAAAGAAGCAGTGCAAAAAGCAAAGACCAGCGCTTTTTTTGAAAGTGGTGGTGTGTCGGGTCCCTTGCTTAAAGCCATCGCCATGATTCCCAAGCCAATAGAGACAATACCCAAGGCATTGGTCAGTGTCAGAATTTCGCCCAAGTATAGGGCGCTAACAACCGAGACGATTAACGGAGCAGTTCCTCTTGCAAGGGGGTATATTTGGCTTAGGTCGCCTAAGGCATACGCTTTAATCAGGAAGAATTTGTACCCGACATGTAACAGGATTGAGGCCAACAGCCACGGCCATGCATCACTGGCAATAGCCGGGAAAAAAGGGATTAGAGCGAAAGAGATCGCACCTTGAAAAAGAGATAGCAGCAGGACGGCGGAAAAGCGATCCAGCCCAATCTTGATAACGGCGTTCCAACCAGCGTGCATAAGAGCGCCAGCCATTATGGCAAGAAAGACGATTGTGTCCATTGGGGGAGTTACTTTCTACGTGTTATCCTCAAAGCCAAAATAAAGGATTTTTTCTCACTATTAAAAATGTGTGTTGATTAAATCGTTTGATTTACAAAGAATAAATCGATCATTTCTCTGTCGTATGTGAAAAAAACTATTATGAATAGATCGACGTTACCCCCGTTAAATGCAATCCGGGCCTTTGAAGTTACGGCCCGAAAAGGGCGTATGGTTGACGCAGCCCAGGAGTTGAATGTCACCTATGGGGCAATCAGCAAACAGATCCGTCATCTGGAAGATGTTATGGGGGTGCGACTGTTTGAGGGGCCGCGCAACAAGTTGCAACTCACAGAGGCAGGGATAAAGCTACAGCCACAATTGACGGCGATTTTTGATCAGCTTGAAGCGAGTATTGCAAGTGTGGTCGATAGTGAAGAGGGTGCACTGGATGTTGCCTGTATCGGAACCTTCATGATGCGATGGCTCTTGCCGAGGCTACATCGATTCTCGGCACGCTATCCTAAAATTGATGTTCGGTTAAGCACTATAACAAACATGCCTAATCTTGCGAACGCCGCGTGTGATTTAGCAATTGTTGTTGGCGAAGATAATTGGCCCCCAAATGTTGAGGCAACTCCCTTGTTTACCGAATTAGTGGGACCGGTCATGACCCCAGAATTGGATGCCAGATTTAATGTCTCAGAATCAGGAAGTTTGTTATCAAAAAACGGGGTTCCGCTGTTACACAGTCTGACACGAAAATCGGCTTGGGCCGACTGGTCAAAGGTTACGGGTGTAGAGGTGCTTGAGGCTGATAAAGGGACGGATCTGGAACATATCTATTTTATGTTAGAAGCTGCTATGGGGGGATTGGGGGCTGCCATAGCACCATGGGCGCTGGTCAGTGAAGATATTCGCGCCAAACGCTTGATCGCGCCGTTTGGGTTTGTGCCAAATGGACAGGTGTATTCAGTGATATCACGGGATTCTATGCGTAAGAAAAACAAGGCGTTTCTATCGTGGATCAAACAGGAAGCAATTTCTTCTCCGCTTTGGAGTGACGTGAGACCAGAGTGAAGAGAGTTAAACTATATAAGGTCTAAGTGATGCAGGCCCTTGAGAGTATTCTCCTGAACTATTTTAGCTTTTTGAACTGTAGGAAAAGGTTGTTTGCCGGCATGGGGTGAATTCTTTCAAGGGTTAAATTATGATCTTCGGCAAGCTTCTTAACATCGTCCAGATTACGGATGCCCCAGGACGGATCGCGTTCTTTCAACCAGTTATCAAATTCAATGTTTGAGGGGGCGGTCGGTACATCGCTTTGAAAGAATGGCCCGTAAACAAACAGGAGACCGTTTTTGAGTAAAAGATTAGATGCTCCTAGAAACAGCCCGATTGCGACTTCCCAAGGGGCTATGTGAATCATATTTGCACAGGTGATGACGTCTGTTTTATTTTGAAATTGCGACAGCTGTTCAACTTCAAGCCCCCAGTTGTTTCGGGTGACATCGATATGAAACGGTGGGAAGATATTCTTTGCTTCAGATGCTTGAATATGCGCTTGGATACTGGGAAAAAGATCTGTGTCATATTCGCTGGTTTGCCATTTGATTGCGGGCAAACGTGACCCTATCCATGCGGCGTGTTCGCCTGTTCCGCTCGCGACTTCCAATAATTTTCCTTTTGCGGGAAGGTTGCTTTTCAAGATGTCATAGATAACTTGCCTGTTGCGTTCTGTGGCTGGTGCATAACGTCTGGCATCAGGCGTAGGCGAAGATGATTTCGGTGTCTGATTTTTTTTTGTCTGGGACGGCATGGTATGGAGTCTTGAAAAGTTGTTTAAAGGCATAGATGACACTAGATTATAGATATACTTAATGGTTCCTGTCTTCCATATATTGAGCCTTAGAAATTTTAGGGCCTTGAGGGGAAGGTCTTTTCTAAAGACTTGTTGCAGGAATTTATCACGTTGTTCGGTTTAGTCATGATTGAGGAAAGTTGATTGTTCGGTCGTATAAAAGAGTTATTGGGTGAAATCTCACAAAAGCCCCAAGGGGCCTTGGTTAATCACAGTGATAAAAAAGTCGCTGCAGCTGCCTTGATGGTTGAAGCCGCTGGAATGGATGATGATTTTGGTTCTGAAGAACGGGAAAAAATTATCGAACTTATGCAGAATCGATTGGGCTTGAGAGCTGAAGATGGTGAAGAGTTACTGTCGCTCGCAGAAGAAAAGGCCGGGAGTTCTAGTCAGCTCTTTGCTTTTACCCGGGTTATTAATGACAGCCATAGCCCGGAAGAGCGTATAGAGTTTATTGAAATGATGTGGGAAGTTGTTTATGCGGATGGCGAGCTACATCACTACGAAGCTAATTTGATGCGACGAATTGCCGGGTTGCTCTATGTTTCTGATCGCGATAGCGGTGATGCTCGTAAAAAAGCTCTTGCTCGTTTGGGCTTGAAAGGGTAGGCCCTTTTCCATAAACCCAAAGTGGGAACGCCTAAAAGGTGACACAGGTAAATCCTGTAGTTGGTCAGGAGCCAAGTGGAGATTAGACGATGACATATGTCGTCCTGGAAAATTGCATTAAATGCAAATATATGGACTGCGTTGAAGTTTGCCCTGTAGATTGTTTCTACGAAGGGGAGAACATGCTCGTCATTCATCCGGATGAATGCATTGATTGCGGTGTTTGCGAGCCAGAATGTCCTGCGGAAGCGATTTTGCCTGATACTGATCCTGCTTCTGAGTCTGTAATGGACCTCAATAAGAAGTGGGCAGATATCTGGCCAAATATCACCCGTATGGGTGAAAAGCCAGCTGATGCAGATGAATGGAATGGTGTAGGTAATAAACTACAAGAGCATTTCAGCGAAAAGCCGGGCGATACTGGCTGAGTAGATATTGGCTGAATAAATGCGTGAGCACCTGTGACAGGGGTGCTCAACGAGCTAACGGATCTTTTTTGTTTGATTCGTTTAGCCAATATTAAAAGCGACGTGGTCGCGCTTCTCACAATAACTTCATAATTCAACAGTTTATTCTGGTGCATTGAACTATGCTTTAATCGCGTGGCTGGCATGTGTTAAGCGAATATTGAAATTTTACTGTAATTACTGTATAACATATCCCTAACGGATGGATAGCTGATTACGGTGTCGGATAAAAAATTACCTTCGCCTTTAGTAAGTTTCACTTAACAACGAACTTCTGCCCCCGCCAATTTTTTAAAATTGCGTGGGGATATTGTGTCCATGCGTTTTGGGTATGCTTTCAGATGCTCTTTATGGCCAGATGCTTTTTTGCATGTCAGGTATAGCTAAATCTGAAAACATACCTATATGAATGTAGGGTCTGTATGAATTCAGGCTGTCAAAACGGAGAGATGAGATCTAATGGGTAAACAAGCAGAATATAGTGCCGGTGATTACGTGGTCTACCCAACCCATGGTGTTGGACGCGTACAGGGTATCGAAACCCAAGAAATTTCTGGCGTTACGCTTGAATTGCTTATTGTGACTTTTGAACAAGACAGAATGACGTTGCGTGTTCCTTTGGTGCGTGCTGAAAGCTCTGGTCTACGTAAATTGTCCAGCCGCAAGCTTATGGAAGATGCCCTTACAACCTTAAAAGGGCGTTCACGTGCAAAACGGACAATGTGGAGCCGCCGTGCTCAGGAATATGAAGCAAAGATCAACTCTGGTGATCCAGTTTCTATCGCCGAAGTTGTCCGTGATCTCCATCGTGGCCCCGAACAACCTGAACAATCCTTTAGTGAGCGCCAGATGTATCAGGCTGCTCTGGAACGATTAGCGCGCGAATTTGCTGCTGTTGAGGAAATCGACGAAGACTCAGCAGCTGTAAAACTAGAAGAAATGCTTGCAGCAGCCTAGTTTTACGGAGAACATGTGAAAACGCGGTTCCGTTAACGCGGAGCCGCGTTTATGCCTTCTTCGTTTTTAATCGTCCGTTTATCGGGCAATCAAGCGAGAGTTCAGCGCTTTTCTTATAAGCACTCCTTCTCGCTATAGCTGTAACAGGGGTACCGTCCTTTCCCATGGGCGATGTGCAAAAATTCGCGATCCTGACTGCCACGCACCGTATTTGGGCTGTTAGCGCCATTCACGGTGAGGTCGATCCTTTGCGAAATATCCACGCCGCCCTTGAGCCCCGATTAAAGCGTGGTGATCGCGTTATCTATCTCGGTAACTTTATGGGGCACGGATCGCAGGTTGCTGAGACCTTGGATGAACTTATTTCTTTCCGTCGTTTCTTTCTTGCCAGATATCAGAACTTTTCCCGCGATATTGTTTATCTAAGAGGCTCTCAGGAAGAGATGTGGCAAAAATTGCTACAGTTGCAATTTGCGACCGATCCAAGAGGCGTTCTGCAATGGATGCTGGATCAAGGGGTTGGCGCTTCGCTACAAGCTTATGGGTTTAACCCACAGGAAGGTTTTCGCGAAGCCGCAGCAGGTGCCATGCAACTAACCCGTTGGACCAATAAGGTGCGTCGGGCTATGCAGGAAAAGCCCGGGCATTATCAAGTTTTAGGGCAACTGAAACGCGCAGCCTATCCTAATAACGGAACTACTCTTTTTGTGAATGCAGGGATTAATCCTAGTCGTCCGTTGGAAACCCAGAAAGACAGCTTCTGGTGGGCGAATAAGGGCTTTCAGCAGGTTAAGGGGAACTTTGGCCCCTTTACACGCCTGTTTCGGGGCTATGATCCTGAACAAGCCGGGCCGAAGTATGACGAACATGCCGTCACACTTGATGGGGGCTGTGGGTTTGGCGGTAAATTGATTGCTGCCTGTATAGATCTTGATGGACAGGTTCTTGAGGTGCTGGAAAGCTGATGCG
>NZ_CAKZMP010000236.1 GCF_937128705.1 uncultured Kiloniella sp.
AACCTTCTGCTTCCATGTCGCTTTTGGCAATGAATTTCAGTGAAGCAGAATTAATGCAATATCGCAGGCCACCTTTATTGGCTGGCCCATCGGTGAAAACATGGCCTAAATGGCTATCACCGTGTTTGGATCTTACCTCCACGCGTTCCATTCCATGAGTACTATCCCTGAGTTCAGCAACGTGTGTTGGCACAATTGGTTTGGTAAAGCTTGGCCACCCACAATGACTTTCATATTTGTCTGATGAGGCAAAAAGGGGTTCGCCAGAAACGATATCCACATAGATACCAACCTCTTTGTTTTCCAAATATTCGCCAGTATAGGGTCGTTCCGTTCCGTTTTCCTGCGTCACCCGATATTGTTCGGGGGTTAGCTGTGCGATTGCCTCTTGATTTTTTTTATAGGTCTTCATGGCAACAAGATCCTTTTATCATCATTTCTTATTGGAATATGGGGCGTGTGGGCCGTAAATGCCAAGTGTTCCAGCCATAAACTTTATGTGAAGAGAAAATTACGGAGAACTATCTATGAAGAGTTTGTGCTCTAGATGGTTTTATGTGCGGAATTCATTGTATGGAAAAGAAAAATGCAGGTGAAAGTCCCACCTGCATTTTGTAGCGTCATCGACTAAAAAAGATCACCAGTTTTGGCTTAAGCTTCGTCTTTTTCTTTGCCTTCAGGCTCTTTGTTCTCTGGCCAGATAACAGCTTGTCCACAGATTACATCTTCGCCGTTGAAGGTCAGAGATGGAGACCCATAGAGTCGGTACCCATCTTCCAAAGCCTGAGAGATGCGTTTGCAAAACTTATCGTCGTCCTTACCCGTGATAAAACGATACCCTAATTTCATCGTCTTTCCTTTGTTCTTGCCTGTGTTTTGGGCAATTAGAGAATAAATTTCGACAGATCAGTATCTTTGGCAAGCCCAGATACCTGTTCTGTCACATCATCAGCCGTGATTGTCACGCTTTCGCCGCTTCTGTCTGTTGCTGTGAAAGAGATTTCTTCCAACAGTTTTTCAAGCACGGTATGAAGGCGGCGAGCACCGATATTTTCAACAGACGTATTGATTTCGGCTGCAAGATCCGCAAGGGCATCAATCGCAGAATCTTCAAAGGAAAGTGTTAGCTCTTCGGTACCCATCAAGGCAATATACTGCTTAATCAGGCTGTTTTCCGGCTCCATGAGGATACGTTTCATATCGTCACGGCTAAGGGCGTTTAGCTCTACGCGAATAGGCAAACGTCCCTGAAGCTCTGGCAACATGTCCGATGGTTTGGACAGGTGGAATGCACCGGAAGCGATGAAGAGAATATGATCAGTTTTAACGGCACCATGTTTGGTGCTGACGGTTGTTCCCTCGATCAAAGGCAGAAGATCGCGCTGAACCCCTTCCCGGCTGACATCGCCACCGGAACGTTCTGAACGGATGGTGATTTTGTCGATCTCGTCCAGGAATACGATGCCGTTCTGCTCAACATTGCGGATGGCGTCTTGGACAAGGCTTTCTTCATCCAGCAGCTTGTCGCTTTCTTCTGTCATCAGAAGCTCATAAGATTCTTCGACTTTCAGACGGCGCTTCTTGGTTTTTTGACCAAAGCCTTTGCCAAAGATATCACCCAGATTGAGCATCCCCATGCTTGCGCCTGGCATACCGGGAATATCCATGGTTGGCATTTGCATGCCACCATGATCGGTCACCTCAACTTCGATCTCTTTGTGGTTCAGCTGCCCTTCGCGGAGCATTTTCCGGAATTTTTGTCGGGTTTCTTCGCTTGACCCATCGCCAACCAAAGCATCAAGAACGCGGTTTTCTGCATTCTGTTCCGCTTTTGCCTGAACAGATTTACGTTGGCTTTCTTTTGTTAACAGAATGGACGCATCAACAAGATCACGAATGATCTGTTCAACATCGCGGCCTACATAACCAACCTCGGTGAACTTGGTTGCTTCTACTTTCAGGAAAGGCGCATTGGCAAGTTTTGCCAAGCGACGGGCGATTTCGGTTTTACCAACCCCGGTCGGACCGATCATAAGGATGTTTTTTGGAAGAACTTCTTCGCGCATCTCGTCGCTAAGCTGTTGACGTCTCCAGCGATTACGCAGGGCGATGGCAACAGCACGTTTGGCCTCATTTTGGCCAACGATGTAGCGATCTAGTTCTGATACGATTTCACGCGGGCTAAAGGCGCTGGTGTGTTGAGTGTTATTTTCGGTCATTATTTGGCGTCCATACTTTCGACGATCAAATTAGAATTAGTGAAAACGCAGATATCAGCGGCGATACCAAGGGATTTTCTAGCAATTTCTTCTGCTTCCATACCATCGATATCAATAAGCGCCTTTGCTGCAGACAGGGCGAACGACCCGCCGGACCCAATGCCCATTAGACCATCTTCTGGTTCCAGAACATCGCCGTTACCCGTTAGAATCAAAGACGTTGTGGAATCAGCAACAACCATCATTGCCTCAAGTCTGCGTAGATAGCGATCGGTCCGCCAATCCTTTGCCATTTCAACACAAGCACGTGTCAGTTGGCTTGGATAGCTTTCCAGCTTAGCTTCCAGACGTTCAAAAAGAGTGAATGCATCGGCAGTCGCCCCGGCAAAGCCAGCGATAACATCGCCTTTGCCCAGTCGACGCACTTTACGTGCATTTGCTTTGATAACGGTGTTGCCCAGGCTCACTTGGCCATCGCCGGCTATAACAACCTTGTTACCTTTGCGGACAGACAAGATCGTCGTGCCGCGCCATTTAATTGGATCGTGTTCAGACATTGTTTTGAAATGGTCCATTCACTGCTTCACGTCAAGGGATGATCATACGAGAAAAGTATGTTTGTGCTGAGAAAAGTTGAAATTATATACTTTTTCAGCAATCTGTTTTCGTAATCATCTATTGTTCAAATTTTCTAGGCATAGGTAATACAAGCTATGGCAGGGGATGACAACCACACCAAAAGGTCATTTCTTTGATCTATTCAAGAATGTTTTTGGTCAAAAAGAGACCTTTGATGTTTTAATCTGCATGATGGAATAAATCTCTCTGGCATAGAGGGTGCTGACCTGCTACAAAAGCCGCGGATTTACTAGCGAAAAAGCTGGTTAGTCGTCTATACAATTTAGGACAATTTAGACAATTTTCGGATGGACTTTTGGGTCAATGCATCCGATCAGTCATTGGGAAGGATACCCCGTGCGGCAAGCAAGTATCGAGCGGAACACCAACGAAACGCAAATTACGGCAACCATCAATCTGGATGGTTCCGGTAAATATGATGTGGAAACGGGTGTTGGATTTCTTGATCATATGATCGAGCAGCTTTCTCGACATTCCTTGATGGATATAACGTTGCGCGCCAAGGGTGACTTGCACATTGATTTCCACCACACCGCTGAAGATGTGGGCATTGCGTTGGGACAGGCCTTTAAACAGGCTTTGGGTGATCGCAAGGGCATTCGTCGGTATGGTTCCTGTCTTTTACCCATGGATGAAGCTTTGAGCAGGGTCGCACTGGACCTGTCCAATCGTCCCTATTTGGTTTGGAACGTGATTTTTGATCGCGATAAAATTGGCGATATGGATACTGAACTCTTCCGAGAATGGTTTCAGGCCTTTGCCTTTAATGCGGGAATGACGTTGCACGTGGATCAGATTCATGGCTTTAACAATCACCATATTGTCGAATCCTGCTTTAAAGCTTTGGCACGATCCATTCGTGAAGCGATCGAGATTGATCCCCGCAAAGCAGATGAA
Organism: uncultured Kiloniella sp.; assembly: GCF_937128705.1. GTDB lineage: Bacteria > Pseudomonadota > Alphaproteobacteria > Kiloniellales > Kiloniellaceae > Kiloniella. The sequence continues at coordinate 3,756 of NZ_CAKZMP010000236.1, forward strand.
GTTCCCTCAACCAAAGGCGTGCTCTGATCAATCTGAGCTGATAGCAAACTTTTCAACGTAAACGTGATGAGGCATTGAAAATGACGCTCGCGATCATTGACTATGGATCTGGAAATTTACGCTCGGCCGCCAAGGCTTTTGAGCGTGCTGCTGCCGAGTCTGGTCTGGGGACCTCTGTTGTTGTGACGAGTGATCCGGAGCAGGTACGAAAAGCAGATCGTATTGTACTGCCCGGTGTCGGGGCTTTTGCTGATTGTTGGCGTGGTCTGAACGCTGCTGAGGGCATGGTTGATGTTCTACAGGAACAGGTAATTCAAGGCGGCAAACCCTTTATGGGGGTGTGTGTCGGCATGCAGTTAATGGCGTCGGTTGGCCGGGAATACAAAGACTGCACTGGCCTAGGTTGGATCCCCGGCGAAGTTGTCAAAATGGATCCGGAAGATCAAAGCTTGAAGATCCCGCACATGGGGTGGAATGAGCTGTGTGTCCTGAAAAAAAGCCCTGTTTTGAACGGGCTTGAAGATGGGACGCATATTTACTTTGTCCACAGCTATCACTATATCCCTGAAAACCGGGATCATATCCTTGCCGAAGTTGAGTATGGTCATAAAGTTGTTGCTGTTATCGGACGCGATAATTTGATTGGTACTCAATTTCACCCTGAAAAATCTCAAGCTGCTGGTTTGAGTTTATTTGCCAATTTCCTGAAGTGGAAACCATGAACGCAACGCCCACTATGCCAGATCGTGCCCCCACTGTCGGGGTGAACGAACTAACAGAATTTCGCGGACCGGATCTCTATGATCTTTGTGATGCGACCGAAGCTGCTATTGAAGATGGCGGTGGCTTTGGGTGGCTGCGGGTTCCCGAACGCGATACACTGGAAAATCATTGGCGCGGCGCGCTGTTGATACCGGGACGACAAATTTTTGTAGCGCGGCTTGATGGCACCATCTGTGGGTCAGCCCAACTGCATTGCCAGCCCCGGAATAACGAAGCACAGGCCCATTCCGGCCAGCTGTCTTCCTTCTTTCTAGCCCCTTGGGCACGTGGTCACGGATTAGCAGCCCAGATGGTCAAGGCGGTCGAGCTTGCCGCAAAAGAACGGCGGTTGAGCGTTCTTAACCTTGATGTACGAGAAACACAGAAACAGGCTATTCGTGTCTATGAGCAACTGGGTTTCACACGTTGGGGCACGCAACACAGCTACGCCAAGGTAGATGACCAGTGGGTTGCTGGACACTATTACAGCAAGCTTTTGAATAATTCCTGAGGATAAAGAACCATGATCGTATTTCCGGCAATTGATCTGAAGGATGGGGCAGCCGTTCGTCTATTGAAAGGTGAAATGGATACGGCGACCGTTTTTAATACTAACCCTGCAGCGCAAGCAAAAGAGTTTGAAGACGCTGGATTTGAATTTCTGCACATGGTTGATTTGAATGGCGCCTTTGAAGGCCGGCCGGTGAACCGCGCTGCCGTTGAAAATATAGTAAAGGCTGTTTCCATGCCAACCCAGCTTGGTGGTGGCATTCGTGATATCAAGACCATTGAACAGTGGCTGGATGCTGGGGTTACACGTGTTATTCTCGGTACTGTGGCTGTTAAAAACCCAGAACTGGTTATGGAAGCTTGTAAAAAGTTCCCGGGTAAAATCGTTGTCGGGATTGATGCGCGCAGTGGCATGGTTGCGACCGAGGGCTGGGCAGAAACCAGTGATCTAAAAGCAACAGACCTGGCGCGTAAGTTTGAAGATGCTGGTGTTAGCGCCATTGTCTATACCGACATTGATCGTGATGGTTTGCTTCAAGGCTGTAATGTCGAATCAACTGCAAACTTGGCGCGGGCAATTTCTATTCCTGTGATTGCATCTGGTGGCGTTGCTTCGGTTGAGGATATAAAACAGTTGAAGCTGGTTGAAGATGCGGGGATTGAAGGAGTGATTTGCGGTCGGTCCATTTATGATGGTCGTATTGATGCGAAAGAAGCACTTTCTATTGCTTCTGGTGTTATCGAAGCGAAATAATGTGGTTTGAAGACATAACCAAACTGTCATTTGTAATCGGCAGTAAACCGCTCGATATTACAGTTGATATACGGGGTGAAAACCTCAGAAGTTCCGGAGAGTTAAATGCTTAAGGCAAGAATAATTCCCTGTCTTGATGTGAAAGACGGACGCGTTGTAAAGGGCGTGAATTTTGTTGGATTGCGTGACGCTGGTGATCCGGTTGAACAGGCACGCCTTTATGACAAAGCGGGCGCTGATGAGCTTTGTTTTCTGGATATTACTGCAAGTCATGAAAAGCGGGACATTATGCTGGATGTGGTTTCGCAAACGGCTGAAGAGTGCTTTATGCCCCTGACCGTTGGCGGTGGCATTCGAACACTCGAAGACATCAGAAGTCTGTTACTTGCAGGGGCAGATAAGGTTTCCATCAACACAACCGCTGTTACCAATCCTGAATTTGTCAAAGAAGCCAGTGAAAAGTTTGGCTCTCAGTGCATTGTTGTTGCGATTGATGCGAAACAGGTTGCACCGGGTAAGTATGAAATTTTCACGCATGGCGGGCGCGAGGAAACAGGTCTGGATGCGGTTGAATGGGCGCAAAAGATGGAACGGTATGGTGCAGGCGAGTTGCTTCTCACCTCTATGGACCGTGACGGTACCAAGCAGGGATACAATTTACCGCTAACCCGGGCGATTGCTGATGCTGTGCGTATCCCTGTGATTGCTTCTGGTGGCGTTGGAAACCTTGATCATTTGGTTGATGGGGTTAAAGAAGGTCATGCAACTGCGGTTCTCGCGGCATCGATCTTCCACTTTGGTACCTACAGTATAGCAGAAGCGAAAGAACATATGGCACAGGCAGGTGTCCCTGTTAGAGCTGTCTAGATAAATATTGGATAAGACAAATGGCGAAAAAGAAACTCTCGGCAGATATTCTAGATGAACTCCACCACGTTATAGTCAGTCGTAAAGATGATAATCCAGATGATTCACATACGGCACGCCTGTTCTCAAAGGGTGTGAATAAAATTGCCCAGAAGGTTGGCGAAGAAGCTGTTGAAACCGTTATTGAGGCTGTGGGCGGCTCAAAAGAAGAGCTTGCGGCTGAATCAGCTGATTTGCTTTATCATCTTTTAGTTCTTTGGGAAGCGAGAGGCGTAAAGCCATGCGATGTCTGGGAAGCACTGGAAGGTCGTAAGGGTATTTCCGGTATTGCCGAGAAAGCGTCTCGTATAAAATACTGATCTTATGGTGTAGCTGGATCTACAGGTAATCTTGACGGATCATTTAGGCTGCTGTTTTATATAGTGCTCGGACTTAAAAGGAATAATAACAATGGCCTATGATCAAAATAATATCTTTGCAAAAATTCTTAGAGGCGAGATTCCTTGTGAGAAAGTTTTTGAAAATGAACATGTTTTCGCTTTCAATGATATTTCCCGTAAGGCCCCAGTTCATATTTTGATTATCCCAAAAGGGCCTTATGTTTCATCTGCTGATTTTTATGAAAAAGCATCGGCTGATGAAATCGTTGCCTTGAACAGAGCTATTGGCGAGATTGCGAAAGAAAAGGGCATTGTTGAATCCGGTTATCGCGTTATTTCAAACCACGCAGCTCATGCGCACCAGGAAGTGCCACATTATCATGTACATTTGCTTGGTGGTTCTGATCTTGGGGGATGCTTTAATTAACTTTCCATCTCAATCTCTAGGATAGAAGTTTAATTTTAAACGGAGGCATGATTGCCTCCGTTTTTGTATGTCGTGTACAACACCAATAATCATACTGCCATATCTGCCGGGAAATGAAGGACAATATTTGTCCCTGTGCCTTTGACGCTTGTCAGCTTTAGGTTCCCACCATTGATAACGGTTAGTGATCTTGAAAGCGGTAGTCCCAACCCTGTTCCCTCATATTTCCGCTCTAGGCTGTGGTCAACCTGGGTAAAGGGGCGCAGTGCCAGCTTAATTTCAGCTTCACTCATGCCAATACCAGTGTCATCAATGTGGATTTTAAAGCCATTTTCTTCTGAATAGTTGGCACTGATGGTGACGACACCTTGGTCATTGGTAAATTTAAGCGCGTTAGATACCAGGTTGAGTAAAATCTGTTTTAAACTTCTTTCATCGATAAGAATAAGGGGAATATCTTTGGGGATATTTGTTTGAAGTGAAATACCTGTATTGATCGCTTTTCGCTGCGCGATCTGAAGGGTGTGAGCAATCGTCGTCCGAAGACAGACACTCGTTTTACAGAGACTTAGTTCACCTGATTCGATCATCGAAAGATCAAGAATATCATTGATAATTCCCAAGAGATGGCTACCGCTATTGTGAATATCGCTAACGTATTCCTGATATCGAGGGTGTCCCAGATCGCCAAATATTTTTTGTTCCATTACTTCGGAAAAGCCAATAATGGCATTGAGGGGCGTCCGTAGTTCGTGGGTCATTGCCGAAAGGAAAGCGGTTTTTGCCATACTTGCACTTTCCGCATGATCCTTGGCAATTCGTAGAGCGCGCTCGATCTTTTTTATTTCTGTTAATTCAACATCAATACAATACATTTCATGTTCTTGATCGGAATTTAAAAGCATGACGTGACTGGAGTAAACAGGTATTTGATCGCCGTTTTTATTTTTTAGTCTCATTTCTCCGGAAGGTATCGGCGTATTTTTCGTGAGCCAGGTCTGGTGTGCATTGATAACGTGATCTCGCATTTCATTAGGAATGATCAGGTTTTCTAATTTTTTCCCTAAGGCTTCTTTTTCTGTATATCCATAAAGATTGGTACTGGCCCCATTCCAATATATAACTTGTCTGTTCTTATCGTATCCTTGAACTGCGATGTTTTGTACCTGATCAAAAATAGCTCTAAATCTGGCCTCAGGTAATAAGCAGGTTTCAGTTGAATCGTCCTGTTTATCCGCAGGTTCTACATAACCTTCGAAAGCAATTATTAATCCACTTTTATCTCGTATCGCGACGCAGTGTTCTTTTACCCACCGGGTTGTGCCGTTGACTTGGAATATCTGATAGACGATTTGGCTTAGCTGATCTTTTTGTTGAACCTGATTATAAAGGTTCTTACGCAGGTCTGGATCAGTATAGAGCTGGCAATTTGGTGATCGTGTGTGTTCATAAAACTCTTCAACCGAATCAAAACCAAAGAGCCGTGCATAAGCGGGATTCACTGTGGAAAAACATCCGTCACAGTCTATACGGTACATGCCATAAGGACAGTTATTTACGAGGCTTTGGCATAAACCAGTATCATTTGCTTCTTCTGAGTGGAATGACTTGATTTTACTTATTGCTAACATTGCGAGTCCTGTTGAAATTATGTGGGACAAACGCACAAGTAGTTATTAATTATAAGCATAAGTTGAGCGTGATTTTAGTAAAATTTTAGAGAAATTTTATTTATATTGTGAATCAGTAAGTTATGGATCATGGTTGTTTTTATGAAAATTTGAAAATTATACTTTTCACAAACTTAAAGTTGAAATTTAGTTAGAAATACATGTCGTAAAAACGTGGATTCATGCGGAGTCTCACTTATTTTAGAGAAATTTTTCGTCCCCTTAGTAAAAAAATGGCGGTAAAAGCTATAATGTTTAGACGAATCAGAATGATTGATAAGGGTAGGGAGAAATAAAATAATGAAGGTTCATACCCTAAACATAGACGAGATTTATGTACCAGCTGATCGCCGTAAAGAACTTGACCCTGAAAAATTAAAGCTTACGGCTGACAAGATAATGGACGAGGAGGAACAGAACCCTATAAGCGTTCGTCAGGGCAAAGGTCGTTATGTATTGTTGCGAGGGGTTCACCGTCTCGAAGCTCGTAAGGCTTTGGGGGAAACGACGATTAAAGGGCACATATTGCATGCCAAGCAAAGATAACTGTGTGTGGGCCTCTATTAAGCTTAAAGCTTTCTAGCTTTATTCTTTCCCGCGCAGTTTTCACATAACAGCTACTACTTTTTGGGCTTTCTATAACGCAGAGATTCGGCAATGTGTTTCGTCTGAATCATATCCTGACTGTCGAGATCGGCAATGGTCCGTGAAACTTTAAGGACACGATGGTAGGCTCTGGCCGAAAGTTTGAATTTTTCTGATGCTTGCTGCATCAATTCCTTTTCCTTGGGCCCCAAGAAAGCAATTCTATCCAGAATTTCCCCTTCTGCCTCGGCGTTGCAATGGGGACGGTTTTGCTTTGGATAGACAGCGTATCGTTGTGTCTGGATATCACGCGCAGTCTGGACCCGCAGTGCAACATCGTGGCTGCCTTCTTTAGGGGGCGGCAGAGATAAATCAGATGCTCTAACTGGTGGGACGTCGAGATAGAGGTCTATGCGATCATAAAGTGGGGCTGAAATACGGGCTTGATATTGGGTGCTACACCTAGGCCCTCGGGCACAGATCTGAGTTACAGGGTCGACTTCGCCACAACGACAGGGATTCATCGCAGCAACCATCTGAACGCGTGCAGGGTAGGTAATATGGGCTTCTGCTCGGGCAATGGAGATTTTGCCAGTTTCCAAAGGCTGGCGTAACGTCTCGAGCACGTTGCGGTTAAACTCTGGAAGTTCATCGAGAAAGAGAACACCCCTGTGTGCCAATGATATCTCTCCGGGTTTTGCTTTGGGACCACCACCTGCAATGGCGGGCGCAGAGGCCGAGTGATGAGGGTCTCTGTAAGGACGTAAGCTTTCTAACGTGCCATTTTTTAACAGGCCAGCAAGGGAATGAATCATACTGACTTCTAAAATTTCTTCTGGTAACAGCGTTGGCAAAATTGATGGCAGTCGAGAAGCAAGCATTGATTTTCCAGAACCGGGAGGACCATTGAAAAGTAAATGATGACCACCGGCAGCAGCGATTTCAAGCACCCGTTTAGCCGTTTCTTGTCCCTTTACATCCCTTAGATCCGGAAGGTGCCGACGGTCTGGTTCTGGGTGGGGCAGGACTGTTTTGGGCGCCGAAAGTATTTGGCGCCCATTGATATGATTTGTGAGCGCTAATAGGCTGGAGGGAGCAATAATTTCCAATCCTTTTACCCATGCGGCTTCCACGCCTTGGCTTTCAGGGCAGATTATACCCTTATCACTTGCCAGCGCCTGTAAAGCAGCGGGTAAGATACCGTTTACAGCCCGTATGGTTCCATCCAGAGCCAGTTCACCCAGCACAAGGTAGGTCGTTAATTCACTTGCGGGAACAATTTCCATGGCGGCAAGGATACCGAGTGCTATGGGAAGGTCGTAATGACTCCCCTCTTTCTGTAGGTCCGCCGGGGCCAAGTTTACTGTGATTCTTTTGGGCGGAAGAGCCAGCCCGATTGCGGTTAAGGCTGCGCGGACTCTCTCTCGGCTCTCTGCGACGGCTTTGTCTGGCAATCCGACAATGTGAAAGGCGGGTAACCCACTTGATAACTGGACTTGAACTTCGATGTCCCGAACTTCGATCCCCTGAAAAGAGACGGTATTGATCTGAACAGTCATCTACTTTTACCTGAATGGAACAAAAAGAGAACTTAGTGTAACATTCTTTATTGCACGTAAAAGAGGAAATTTATTTTTTGTGTATGATTTATTGTAACTCTTTATATGTTTGCGAGATCAAGAGCACGTTCAATGTTATGTTCACTGAAAACAGAAATGCCGTTGGCACGTAACAGATCTGTGACAATACCTGCGCCATTGATCTTTGTTCCGGTAAAGGAACCATCATAGATAAAGTCACTGCCGCAAGAGGGACTGCCCTCTTTGAGAATGGCAATTTTAATATTGTGATTCTGGCACAGGGAAAGTGCTTTTTTCGCCCCGTGTGTAAAGGCATTGGTGAAATCTTCGCCTGTTTGGCTTTGTATAAGGTTAGCTATGCGTTCAGCGGGTGCTCTGGGGGTTGGCAGTCCCCCGGCAACTTCAGGGCAAAGCAGGACAATGCGTCCTTGTTTATGGAGTTGATGGAGCTTTTCTGACCCTTGGGATGCGTATCGCCCATCATATCGCACTGGTTTTCCCATCAGGCAGGCGCTTACAAGTATCTGAGGATCTGATTTTTGGGTGCTATTGCTCATGATGACTGCTTCTCAATCAGTGCACTGAATTTCCGTGAACGACTATATGATCTGTATTTCGAGAAAATTTAACACTTGATGATAGTGTTTTTACACAAAGCATACGTGACCATGCAAACATCTGCCAATATGATTATGTTTTTCCTCAGAATTTGAAAGATAAAAAATAAAGAGGGCAAAGGCCCTCTTTATTTAAGTAGGTTATGGCGGTTGAGGCTTACACCTTTTGAGCTTTATCAGCGATTTCATCATCTTCATGGTACATTTCGTTGTAATCAACAAAGATGCCGTAATGTGGATCGCCTTCTTTATCTTCTTCGACCATGCTGACAGACTTCTCAAGCAGATGACGACAATCAGGGCTTAGATGACGCAGGTGCAGCGTTTTTCCTCTGCGGGTGTAGCGTTCAGCCAAGCCGTCGATTGCTTCTAGGCCTGAATGATCCCAAACACGGGCGTTCTGGAAGTCCACGACCACATCATCAGCATCATTGGCGGGATCAAAAAGGTCTCGGAACGAGCTGATTGACCCAAAGAATAATGGGCCAGAAATCTCATAGACTGTTGTCTTGCCGTCTTCTGTAGTGCCGACGCGTGCATAGATATGCTTGGCTGAGTTCCAGGCAAAGACTAGGGAAGAAACGAGCACACCGACAACAACGGCAATGGCAAGGTCACTATAAACTGTGACACCAGAAACCAAAATTAATACAAAAGCATCTGATTTTGGAATGCGGTGGAGAATGCGGAAACTTGACCATTCAAACGTGCCGATCACGACCATAAACATCACCCCGACCAGTGCGGCAAGCGGGATAAGTTCAATAAGATCCGAAGCAAATAGAATGAAGATCAGCAAGAAGACCGCAGCCGCAACACCTGAGAGGCGCGCTTTACCACCGGATTTAATATTGATCATGGACTGGCCGATCATGGCACAGCCACCCATACCACCAAAGAAACCGGTCACAAGATTTGCAACGCCCTGCCCCATACATTCCTGTGATGTGCGACCTTTGGTTTCGGTGATTTCATCAATCAAGGTCAGGGTTAGCAGCGATTCAATCAGGCCAATAGCGGCAAGGATAAGTGAATATGGAAAAATAATATAGAGAGTTTCAAGCGTGAAGGGGACGCTTGGAATATGAAACTCTGGCAAACCACCTGCGATAGACGCCATGTTACCAACGGTTGGAATATCAAGTCCGAAACCAATAACAACCGCAGTGACCACAGCAATGGCAGCCAATGGTGCCGGAATCAGATTTGTAACCTTTGGCAAGAGAAAGCTAATTGCCATTGTTAGGGCAACAAGACCGAGCATGATATAAAGTGTTGCACCGCTCAGCCATTCACTACTGGGATCTGTCGGGTTCACTTTGAACTGGGATAGCTGGGCGAGGAAGATGACAATGGCCAACCCGTTCACAAAGCCAAGCATTACAGGGTGTGGAACCAGACGAATAAATTTCCCGAGCTTGAAGATACCAGCAAGAATTTGCAGGATACCCATCAGAACCACGGCGGCAAATAGGTATTGTACCCCATGCGAAACAACTAGGGCGACCATAACAACGGCGAGTGCCCCTGTGGCGCCAGAAATCATTCCCGGACGTCCCCCGATTAATGAGGTAATCAAACCGACAATAAAGGCAGCATATAGGCCAACCAGTGGATCGACCTGTGCCACGAAAGCAAAGGCGACAGCCTCTGGTACAAGGGCAAGAGCAACAGTTAATCCCGAGAGAACATCAGCTTTGATATTTTTCGGGTCGCAAAAATTGTAGGCTTTCATCTGGTATCCGATCGGATCTCTTTAAGGCCATGGGGATTGCCCAATGACCGAATTAAGGGCGATCTTTACCTCTTGGAAAAAGTCGCCATGTTTCTATGCTGGCGCGCTTCTAACAAATTTATTTACTTTAGAAAATATCTAATCTGCGCCTTGTCTGTTCTGTGGGGTATGTGTTGAACACATATCGAAGGCAAGGATAGCTGATCAAACAGGTAAATTAGGCCCCTACTTTATTCTTCTTCGACAAAGATATGATCTGCATCCCAAGCACCTGGCCAAACTTCTGCTGTACCGTTTCGCAACCTGCGAATTTCCGCAAAGGGTACATCTTTGGCAACGATCAAAGGTCCCTGCCCAACAGTGGTGTCCGCCGGTGAAATTTCGGTGGCAACCCCAATATGTCCAAGGCTTTCTTCACAGGGAATGTAGACAGCGGCGGCAGAGGTTTGGTTTTGCCTTTTTTTACCCAGGAAACGTGTTGCACCGATTGGGCCGACAGCGGCAATAGCAGCTTGTAATTCAATGGCCCTAGCTTTTGCACAGCCAAAAACGCGATTATAGCCCGCAAGTTTTGATGTCATCGATGGGACAAGGATCAAATCAATATCGTGATCGGCTATCAGAGAGGACAAAGCCGGCATTTCCACATCCAAACAAATCAGGATGGCGATCCGCAGCCCCTGCCAGTTAAAAACCTTTACTTTGCTCCCCGGTGTCAAACACCATGCTTGGGGATCTTGTTCGCTTGGGGTCAGGCACAGCTTATCCTGTGTGATATAACGTCCATCGGGCAAGAACAGATGGGCTCTGTTGTAATACCCGCTGTTATCATTGACGGGCGAGTCAGAGACTTCGTCTTTGGTATAGATTGCAACAGGAAAGGTTCCTGCTAATAAACCCATTTCATGTGTTTTCGCTAAGCCTTTTAGCTGATCAATCGCATCTGCTGCCTGCGTTGCCATCCAGGGAATTTCTTCGTCGGGTGCAATACCAGCGGGGGCAAAGGACATCCATTGCTCTGAAACATATTCAGGCATGAGCAATAGGTTCGCCCCTTGCTCTTTAGCCTGTTCCATCCGATGGCTGGTAATCTCTATCCAATCTGCAAGAGACTTTAGGGGTGTTTCCAGATTTATAGCCCAGAGAGCAATATTTAGCGGGGATAGAGTCACACGTATTCTCCTGTAATGTTGTTCTTATGATATAGAAAACATTTCCAAAAGAAATCCTTTGGTACAAAAATAAGGGGTTTGGCAAAAGACATTGTCTCTATTACAAAGGTTTTGAATTTTTACTTATTTTAATAGCGCAATATAGAGACCCATAATGCATTCTGCGAAGAAGATCAGTTTGATTATTACGACATACAACTGGCCGCAAGCATTGGACTTTGTACTGAGGTCTTTGGAAGACCAGATAGATAAGAACTTTGAAGTTATTATCGCTGATGATGGATCTGGCCCTGATACAAAACAGTTAATCGAAAACTTTTCCAATACGTCAGAAATAACAGTAAAGCATTTTTGGCATAGAGATAACGGGTTTCGTGTTGCAGCCGCGCGAAACGGTGCTGTTGCGTTGGCGGAAGGAGATTATCTAATCTTTATTGATGGTGATTGTTGCCTGATGCCTTCTTTTATTGCATCGCACCGAAAATTAGCAGAGAAAAATTGGTTTATAGCTGGCCGAAGAGTTTATTTAAAACAGGGTTTTACGTCTAAAGCTCTCAAAAAGGGATCAAATTTTTTCCGTTGGCCTTCCTGGGTTCTTTTTATCATGGGATTGACGGGTCAGTGTAATCGCCCTTTTCAGTTTTTACCTCTACCGCAATCAAGCAGTACCCGTAAAAAGAAAGCTAAAAGTTGGGACAAGGTTCAAACATGTAATCTAGGTGTTTGGCGAGATGACTTTTACCAGGTCGATGGATTTGATGAAAGCTATGTTGGTCACGGACTAGAAGATTCAGACTTTACCGTCAGATTGATCAGAAGCGGTATACAACGAATTGATGCGAACCATTGTTCACCTGTTTTACATCTTTATCATAGTAGGTCTATTCCTGAGCGTGCGGATAAAGAAAGTCTAAATCCAAAGCGGTTTCAGGCGCTATTGGAAAGTGACCGTCATATTGCGGTCCAAGGAATATCAACTCGTCAATCGTCTTAAGAAATGCAGCTTTAATCTTTCTTTAGCAAGCTCTTTGAGTATAGTTGCGGCTGGATTAATATCTAGAATAATCAATAAGGTTTAACCAGTAATGTCAGAATTGGGTAAAACACTTGTGGTAACTGGCGGTGGGCTAGGTGACACTCTGTTCCATATGCCGTTTATTCGTTCTATCCAACAAAAGTCTGAAGGAAAGTCGATTGTTCTCGCGTGTAAAAAAGGGCGGGAAATCAGTGAACTTTTCTCAGAAATTGACATGGTTAGTCAGGTTTTACCTATTGCCAAGGATCAGGACGTTTCTGGGAAAGCTGATCTAGGCAGGTTACGTCGTTTAACGAAAGCGGCAAAGATTGATACGGCATTTGTTTTTCATAAATCGACAGGTATTTCATTCGCGATTATGATGGCGGGTGTCAAAAACCGTTATGGGTATTTCTTCAAAGGCTCCTGGAACCGTTTTTTCCTCAACAAGGGGACGTTGACGCCGAAACAGGTCCCCTTACCAGCTTTCATGCATCATGCTGCTATGGTCATGGATGATGTGGGTATTTCTTACGATTATAGTGATGTCAGGTTTCGGCAACCCGAACATGTTGTTAAGGCTGCGTTCGAGGGAATTGGACTGCCAGAAAAACCAAAAATGATTGCGTTGGGTATTAATGCCAGCGCAGCCTATAAGCAATGGGGTGTCAAAGGATATTCGGAAATTGCAGAGCGTCTTTTGGAAAATTATCCCGGACAAATTCTGTTGTTTGGCGCTGGTGATGTCGCCCCGATTGCCCAAGGTATCTTGGATAATACCGCTAGCCCGGACCGATTTATTGACCTGACAACCCGTAAGGTGTTGCTTCACCATAGTCATGCTTTGCTTCAATCCTGTGATTTCTACGTAGGCAACGATAGCTTTGGTCTTAACTTGGCGGCGATGTCGAGCATGCCTGCGGTGGGAATTTTTATCAAAAGCTATTACTTCGCGTACTCTGACTGGATTAAGCCCGTTATCTCGCCCAGTGATGATATTTCCGAGGTTACGTCAGAGCAGGCATGGAGTGAGATTGAAAAGCTTTTATAAACAATCTTTTCTAGTGGTGAACCATAAATAGCCAATAACCTACATCCTAAACATTAGGAGACGGATTATTGGCTATTTCTATATTAAAGTAGCTTAATTAAGCTGCTTTGGCGCGATCCAGAGCATAGCCCGCGGAACGGACCGTACGAATTAGATCCTGTTCAGTACCTTCGTTCAGGACTTTGCGGAGGCGTCTGATATGAACATCTACTGTGCGGGGTTCAACGTACACATCGTGGCCCCAAACTGAATCAAGTAACTGTTCGCGACTAAAGACACGCCCAGGGTTTTGCATCAGGTGGCGGAGCAACTTGAATTCGGTTGGACCCAAATGAACTTCGCGATCACCGCGATAAACTTTATAGGCAGCCAAATCCATGTTGATGTCTTCAAAGGTAAGTGCTTCGGTTACTGTTTCCGGTTTGCTTCGACGCATGATGGCGCGAATACGCGCAACCAGCTCAGCAGGTGAAAACGGTTTCGTCATGTAATCATCGGCACCTGAATCCAGACCTCTTATTTTGTCTGTTTCTTCACCGCGTGCTGTTAGCATGATGATTGGCACATCTTTGGTTTCTGGCAGACGACGGAGCTGGCGACAAACTTCAATGCCTGATAGAAGCGGGAGCATCCAATCCAGAAGAATTAGATCCGGGGCTTCTTCTTTTGCACGAAGAAGGGCTTCTTCGCCATCATGTGCTTCATTGACGCGAAATCCTTCTTTTTCAAGGTTATAGCGTAATAACGTTGTCAGTGCGATTTCGTCTTCAATGACTAATGCCAAGGGTTTCATGGAAAGGTCCTTTTTTTCCATTACATTAAATTTCTACTTCGCCTTCCCCGTCATCGGGGGTAAGGATTTGAAAAGCGGTGCGATCCCCTTTAGGGCGTTTACCTTCCAAACGTTCGCCGGTCGATAAATAGTAAATAGTTTCAGCTATATTTGTTGCATGGTCGCCCATGCGTTCGATGTTTTTGGCGATAAAGAGCATGTGTGTACAGGCGCCGATATTCCGTGGATCTTCCATCATGTAAGTCAGAAGTTCGCGGAACAAAGAAGTGTACATTTCGTCAACTTCTTCATCCCGGTGCCACACATCTATCGCGCGGTCCTTATCGCTGTTGGAAAAGGCATCAAGGGTATCTTTGACGATTTCCTGGACCAACCGGGACATCCGCATAATGCTGGTAACGGATTTTTGTGGTGGCATTTGGTTGATTGCAATACTGCGCTTGGCAATATTCTTTGCATAATCGCCAATACGTTCAAGATCAGACGAAATTTTAAAAGCTGCAATGACGGCCCGAAGATCGTTAGCAACGGGTTGGCGCAAGGCAATCAACTGAATGACAGCGGCTTCCAATTCTTCTTCCAGGGCATCGATTTTTGCGTCTTCTTTACGGACGAGTTCAGCTTTTGCACTGTCGCGTTGAACAAGCGCATCGACGGCTTCGGACAGTTGATTTTCTGCCATGCCACCCATGCGAATTATAATCTCATGAATGGTACGAAGTTCTTTGTCAAACGAGCTGACGATGTGGTCTGTGGTTTCTGGCATATCCATCCTCCTTACCCGAATCTTCCCGTAATGTAACCTTGGGTACGATCATCTTGTGGGCTGGTAAAGAGACGATCTGTTTCTCCGACTTCGACCAATTCTCCCAGATGGAAGAAGGCTGTTCGTTGAGACACACGGGCTGCTTGTTGCATAGAGTGCGTTACAATCACGATTGTAAAGCGTTCTCTAAGCTCATCAATAAGTTCTTCAATTTTTGCAGTTGCAATTGGATCCAGAGCAGAGCATGGCTCATCCATCAGGATTACTTCTGGATTAATTGCAATAGCACGCGCAATACAAAGGCGTTGCTGCTGTCCGCCGGAAAGGCCTGTGCCTGGTTTGTCCAAACGATCTTTCACTTCATCCCATAAACCAGCGCGACGGAGGCTTTTTTCTACGCGTTCATCCAGTTCGTCTTTGGTGCTTACAGTTCCGTGCAAGCGAGGACCATAGGCGATATTGTCAAAGATGGATTTTGGAAAGGGGTTTGGTTTTTGGAAAACCATCCCGACACGTGCCCGGAGAAGTACGGGATCGAGACCGGAATTGTAAAGATCGACACCGTCCAGACTTATGCGCCCTTCAACGGTGCAATTTTCAATCACGTCATTCATGCGATTGAGGCAGCGTAAAAAGGTTGATTTACCACAACCGGATGGACCGATCAGGGATGTGACCTCGTTGGCACCAATATCCAGCTGTATGGATTTTAGTGCCTGACTGGGGCCGTAGAAAACATTTACATCTCGTGCCATGATTTTTGGCTCGGAGGTAGCGGTTTCAGATTGGGTCGTATAATTTTGCATATCCATAGCGTAGGACATTCCTATTATTCCTTGCTTACCAACGACGCTCAAAGCGTTTGCGCAAAATAACTGCGATTGCGTTCATGACGATGAGAAAGGCCAGCAGTATCATAATTGCTGCTGATGTTTTTTCGACAAATCCACGTTCTGGACTATCTGCCCAAAGATAAATCTGTACGGGAAGGACAGTGGCCGCATCGCTCATTGATCCTGGGATATCTGCGATAAAGGCAACCATACCAATCATCAAAAGGGGCGCGGTTTCACCAAGTGCCTGCGCCATACCCAAAATGGTTCCGGTCAAGATCCCCGGCATTGCGAGTGGGAGCACATGGTGGAAAACAGTCTGCATTCTTGAAGCGCCGATGCCCAAGGCGGCTTCACGAATGGATGGTGGTACAGCCTTAAGCGCGGCACGGGATGCAATAATAATGGTTGGCAAGGTCATCAGGGCGAGAACCATACCACCAACAATCGGGGCAGATCTTGGTAATCCCATAAAGTTCAAGAAGATAGCGAGCCCTAAAAGTCCAAAGACGATGGAAGGGACTGCGGCAAGATTGTTGATATTTACCTCGATAAGATCTGTCCATTTATTGGTCGGGGCAAACTCTTCCAGATAGATAGCGGTTAGAACACCTACTGGGAAGCAAAGCGCTAGTGTGATCGCCAAGGTATATAGTGAGCCAATTACAGCCCCGAGAATACCCGCTTCTTCCGGCTCTCTTGAATCTCCATTAGTGAAAAAATTGATATTGAATTTTTTTATAATGCGGTCATCTTCGAACAGGGTATCAAGCCAGGCTAGTTCGCGGTCCTTAATCTTGCGGTTGCTTTCTGGAACATCTCTCGGGATATAACCTTTGTAAAAGCTATCAACATCATCTGATGATTTGACGGCAATGGTTGCGGTTGTTCCAACCAATTTTGGGTTGTCGAGAACAGCGTTTCGGATATCGAATTCTGCTGATGACCCGACGATTCCATAAAGAGCTCGTTTGGCTTTACGGCCTTCAATTCCAGGAAACTGTTCTCTTAGTGCACTGCGCAGTAACCCTTTGTAACTGGCAGCCGCGAGGTCTTCTACCCGTTTGGTTCCTTTAGGATCAATGGTTTCGGCATCAAGTCGGATGTCCATTAGAATATAGGTCTGCTGAAAGGCTGTGTAGCCTTTGGAAATAATAGACGTGAGCAGAAGGCAAAGCACAAGCACAGCGGTCATGACAGCAGCTAGGCCATAAAAACGAAATCGTTTTTCAGCCGCGTTGCGTCGCTTGAGCAAGCTGGGATTTATTTTGAGATGTGGCGTGTTATCAGTCATATTTTTCACGATATTTACGGACCACTTTAAGGGCCACAACGTTCATAGTAAGGGTGACAACAAAGAGCAGTAATCCCAGTGCAAAGGCAGCGAGTGTCTTTGCAGAATCAAATTCCTGATCACCAACGAGAAGAGTAACAATCTGAACCGTAACGGTGGTAACTGCTTCCAAAGGGTTGGCCGTTAAGTTTGCGGCAAGACCAGCTGCCATGACGACAATCATTGTTTCGCCGATTGCTCGGCTCATCGCAAGAAGTATGGCACCTACAATACCAGGAAGAGCCGCGGGAATAATCACTTTGGTAATGGTTTCGGATCTCGTTGCACCCATGGCATAAGATGCGTCTCTGAGTGATTGCGGTACAGAATTCATCACATCATCTGAAAGGGATGAGATAAAGGGAATGATCATGATGCCCATAACCATGCCAGCCGCCAAAGCTGATTCTGATGAAACGCTTAGTCCTAGAAGGGTACCGCTTTCCCGAAAGAAAGGAGCAACAGTCAGAGCTGCAAAAAAACCATAAACAACCGTTGGAATACCTGCCAATACTTCGAGAACTGGTTTCGCAAATGCACGGAATTTCTTTCCGGCATATTCAGACATATAGATGGCAGATAAAAGACCGACAGGAATGGCAACAGTCATACAGATAAATGTGATCAGCATCGTCCCGGCAAAAAGCGGAATTGCACCGAAAGAACCTGAACCACCAACCTGATCACTTCGTAGAGCTGTTTGTGGGCTCCAGTGCGTGCCGAAAAGGAAATCAAAGAAAGGCACTTTGTCAAAAAAACGAAGTGTTTCGAAGATCAGGGAGAAGACGATGCCGACTGTCGTTAGAATAGCAATAAGGGACGAGACCATCATGATGATTGAGATAACTTTCTCAACCTGATTTCTTGCTCTCAGTTCCGG
>NZ_CAKZMP010000237.1 GCF_937128705.1 uncultured Kiloniella sp.
AGAGTCGGCTGTAAACCGGCGGTAGAGTCTTTGATCTTGGGCGGCGCCAGTGCCAATGTCGCCAACCGCCTCGGCCAGACGCCTTTGATGTTGGCGGTGCGTGGCGGTCACGTGACCATTGTCAGGTTGTTGCTGTTTTTCGGTGCCGCCGACTACTGGGTGGATGTGGACAACAAAAGTGCACTGGACCTGGCTAGAGACTACGAACAACGAGAAATTGTGAACATGCTGCTTAGAAATAAGAGATTGAATCAGTTTTAAATTTTGAAACACAGAATGAATTTAGACATTCAACTCCGTCGAATTTACGCTCCATTTCAAAATATTTTCTTCTAAAGAACTTGCGTCTTTATTTTCAAATATGATACAATAAGCACTTTGGCTTTCGTCCCATTCGTATTCAATAATTTTCGGTAGGGAAGAGTGGGTTGCTTTTTTTAAGTGTCTTAATGCTCATGGTTGCAACTTTTATTTTTTCGCAAGCAAATAAGGAGCAAGAAGAACCAAATTTCAAAAAAGATTTAGTACAGAACCAAAAAACGGTTCAACATAATATTAACTAACTTATAGTTAGTGAATTATGCTATGCGTAATATTGTGTTAATTTAAGTTTTTAAGTATTTTTAATAAAGACAAATGAACTTTTTTCATTTGTCTTTATTATTTTAAAATAGTTATGCTTTCCAAAACAATTAGATATAATGATGTTAAGTTTCAGACAGATTTTTACAGTTTTACTTTTGTTTTTTTATTTTTCTAACTATATAAAATTAAAGATAAAAATAGCATAATTATTAAATTTATATCATACATATTGGTGTTGTTTTTTTAGATATTTTTCTACTTAAAACTTGCAATTTCAGCTAAGTTATATCTGTGCAAAAAGCTCTTTGGCTGATCTGTTTTTAGATGGCGGATAGAACAAAGAGTTTTAGATATAAATTTAGATAATGGTGAATGTGTTGACACAAGTTGCAAGCGAAGTGATCTCTACCCAATCTACTGACGGCGTATCAGGTGACGTATCTGGTGAAATCGGGCAAGAGCAGCTCGTGGGTCAGGCGGCAACAGTTATTGATGTAGCTGTACCGAACGCGGGCGAGACATCGACAATTACGCTTGGCAAAGGTCAAACAGCCAATCTGAACTTTGATGCTTCTGGTGCAACCCCGGTTATTGAGGGCAATAACTTTGTATTGACCTTTGATAATAACGGCGATGGTACATCTGATAGCCGTATTGTTTTTGAAAATCTTGTCGACGCATCCCAGGGCGCTGATGCACCAGTTCTGATTATCGGTGGTGTTGAACTTTCCGCAGGTCTTCTGATTGGTCAGGCACAGGCACTGAACGCCGGAGACACTTTGGAAACAGCTGCGGGTGCAGGTGCTGGTCCACAAGGTGGTGGTGGCAGTCAGTATGATGATGAGACGGGTGATCTTGTTGATCTATTGGACGCACAGGACACATTGGGCCGTACCGAACTTAATTTTAATCTGCTTGACGATGGCGACGAAGAAACCTTGGCTGCGCTGAACGGTGTGCCAGTTAATAATGACGTGGCGCCTGTAAATGTCGAAGTTCACGAAGATGCCCTAAAAGGGGCGAATGCTGAATCTGGCCAAGGTCAGACGTCTGAGATTACAATTTCCTCTGAAGCTTTGGCGACGACGGTTGATGCCGGAACGGACGGTCTTGGCGGATTTGATTTTAACGAAAATATCGCTGGCCCGGTTGGTGTAACATCTCAGGGTGAAGCGGTTAGTTATAAAGTCATTACCGATGGTTCGGGTACGGTTATTGCTGTTCAGGGTGTCACAGGTTCTGGCGATGGTGAGCGCGTTATTTTTGAGCTAACCAAAGATGGTGACGATTTTAACTTTGCTCTTAAAGATCAAATTGATCATACGCCGAATACCCCTGCGAATGATGATGGACAGTCACTTGATCTTGATATTTCAGGTGCTTTTAAGGCTTTTGATACTGATGGTGACGAGGTTGTTCTTGAAACTGCGGTTACCGTTACGATTGAAGACGACGTTCCTGTGGCGGTTGCCGACAGTGAAACCTTGGCGGGTACGGGTACAAATACATCAGTAACAGGTAATGTGCTTGATAACGACGGTGTCGGTGCTGATGGTGGGACGATTACATCGGTTACTTTTGACGGTAAAGAACATGCTGTTGCTGCAGATGGTGTGACAGAGATCGTTGGCACGAACGGTACGCTACAAATTTCCGCAGATGGTGCTTATACCTATACGGCGACAGGCTATCAGGCTGGTGGTGATTTTTCTGTTGGACGTTCGGGAACGGGCGGACGCAGCAGTGATTGGGGCGATGTTAAGCTCTATGCCTATGGCATGAGCGACACACCTGATTTTGATGCTTTGGCTAGCACAGGTGCACATGTAACATTTGGCAGTCGCGGTATTGGTGTATCCGGTGGATCGCCTGCACCGACTCAGATCAATCATGACGCGGTAACTGGTGAAAGCGAAAAGTTGGTTATTGATCTGCAAGCGGATGCAACATCAGCCACGGTCACGGTTTCTAACCTTTATAAAACAGAAAATCAGGGTGAACAAGGGCAGTGGACGGCCTATGATTCCGATGGCAACAAGGTTGCATCAGGCATTCTAAACGACCCGACAATTGATTATAACGACAGCAATGTGGGCACCGCGACAATTGATACCGGGGGCGTTAAGTTCCAGTATCTGGTGTTCGATGCTGTTGGCTATGCCAATGGCGGAAGCAGTCGCGGTGATTCATCTGATTATTTTGTGCGTCAGGTTAGCTTTACCACAGAAGAACAGGGTACAGGCACAGATGTCTTTACCTATGAAATCACAGATGGCGACGGCGATACAACATCCAGCACGTTAAGTCTGGTCGTGGATGGTGCCAATGCTGACTATTCAACCGCAACTGCGGGTATTCAGGCATTTCTAGATTATGACGGTGGTCCGGTTGGTGGTGCCAATGCACCTTCTGGCGGTGCGAATAACGCCGAAATAAAAGGCCAAGTCGGGCTTTCTAAAGAACTGATCAGCGATGATAGCCTTGAAGGTATCGATAATCTGGTCGCAACTGATTTCGGCGATTACGTATATGGTAGCGCCGCAGATAACGAAATTTCATTAGGTGGTGGCAATGATACTTTTGATGATCGCTATAATGGGTCTGGCAATGACACCGTTGATGGTGGCGCTGGCAACGACAGAATGTGGACTGGCGACGGTGACGACACGCTGATCGGTGGTATTGGTAACGATATTCTATCCGGTGAAAGCGGCGACGATCTTCTGATCGGTGGTGCTGGTGATGATACACTGAACGGTGGATCAGGTGCCGATACTTACCAGTTCTCTGGTGCTGATGCTGGTGATACAGATACGATTGTCGGCTTTAATGTTGGACAGGGCGATGTTCTGGACCTGAGCGAGCTGCTACTGGATGATGGATCATTGGCTGCTGCAAGTGATAATTCTGAACTTGCTGCTGCACTGGATGATTATCTTAATGTTTCGACTAATGGGTCGGATACAACCATTACCGTTGATAGTAATGGCGCATTACCGGGTGGCGATAATGTTACGATTGAACTGGATAATGTGAACCTATTAAACGGCGGTATTTCTGAACTGGACGCAATTAAGTCGTTGTTGGATTCAGATAGTTTGGATGTGTTGGGATAATTATTCCAGACAGAATAGTTTCTCATATCCGGTGATATGTGCCAGTGATATATCTGGTGGTAAGTAATAGCCTTGAAGCAATGGGGAAACCTGTTGCTTCAAGGCCTAATTTTTAGGTGTCCTTGTCATCGCCACGATCTTCGTGGCTTGGGCCGTTATGATTTGGGCCATCATCTGAGCTGTAGTGATAGCGAAAGTCACAATGGCTTGCGCCTTCCATAATCGTTTGGCTGCGGTCCAGTTTTATTTTGGGGTCATAGCCTGTGCAAAAGGTGCCATCCCTGCTACAGGACAGAATGTGACCGATTTCGCCTAAGCCCATTTCAGCGTACATTTCTGCAAAGCGGCAACGCGTCACGTTATAATCTACGTTGTTTTCGTTTTCCTGTAGGATATCAATTTCTAGCGCACCATTTGCCATCCACTGTGGCAACAGGGCATGAAAACTTAACAGTGATGTGTCTTTTTCTTGCGTGTCTGCATAGGCTTTGCCGTGTGAGATCGCATTTTTAACAATGGCATTTTTCAAAATTGACTTCGCCCGTTCAACCCCGACTTCGGCAATCATTTCATCATAGATTGGCTTGATGATATTTGCTTCTATTCGGCGTTGTTCCAGAATTGGTAAATCTGTTTTGCTCATCGATTACTCTGTATTGTTGTGTGTGATTGTCAGGCATAAGGGACGCTGAAAGGAATACTTGCTGCCTTCCATCGTAAGGGTCCCGTCGCGCAGGGCAGCGCGGACCTTTTTGTTAACGGGATTGACCTTTGTGAAACCGATATAGAGGTAAATCACCATCGCAATACCGCAGAGTACCTGTAACAAAAATATCCCGAGAAAAACCCCGGCTAAACCAATGCTAAGGGCGACGAAAATCCCCCAGGTCAAAAGAGAATTGTATTGGTAGGTAATACGTTTTGGCGTGTCTTCAAGGATTTTATAAGCTTCGATCATGGACCTAAATGTATCCGTATATATTGTAATTTCGTTTTATTCTTCGACAGACTGTAACAAAGCGCCCTTCATGCTTTGGTAGCCATCAGCGGTGGTTAGATACTCATTGAAGATCATCCCCATCCTAAGTTGGATGAAGGTGCTTTCTTCTAATAGTACAAAACCGTTTATCTGTGAAATGACAGAGATGCCTTCCATTTCACTCTCTACGCGTTGTGAAAACTCAACAAAAAGACATCGGACTTGGTTACAAGGGACTGTCCCGATTAAAGTCCCAGCCAAGTTTCTTTGCTCTACTTCCAGCATAAGTTCAACGGCAAGATCAGTTGGATGCGGGTATATCTGCCCCCCCAACTTTACGTCTGAATTAACAAACTCACTTCCAGCCAAAAGATACAAGTTGTTGATTGAGGATGCATTGTTGACAAGTTTCTGGTTTAGATCTGTTTCGTCGTCGGACTTTAGTTTTGCGCCATAGGATTTAAAACCACCACTTTTGTCCATAACAATGCTTAGTTCGCTATCAACTGGAAACACATTAGGCAGAGGCGGCCATACTTTGTTGTCTTCTTTGACAATATGATCCATATGTAGGTCACTGGATAGCACTGTGGCTTTCCAGACAATGCTATCATCCACAGGTTTTTGATCAATTGCCAGATCATGAGTAGATAGGTTCCAGACTGTTTTTTTGTCGGTGTCCTCGATGTAGCCAGCTAAGAATTTTTCTTTTCGTGAAAGATATTTAGGTCGTTCAAGTTTTATCTTGTACTCGATTAACTCGGCTGCTTCCCGATGTTTTTTTATCTCGTCCTTTATTGATGCGATAAAGTTTTCAACATCGCCTGCAAGCTGGTTTGCTTGAGCCTCCTTAATAACTGCTGACCAAAATACAGCGGTTATCAAACAAAGGATTGATAAAATCTTCATCGATTATTTCCTTTAACGCGGGGTAGAGGCAGGAAGAGAGATTGAGTGTTTTGCAGATTGTGTCACTCAACAGCGTTTATCAAGCCTGAATTGTTTCCTGCGTAGCCTTATGCTTCAGATACAAACCTTCGATACAGGGGACCAAGGCAACAACAATGACGATGACTTGCGCGATAAAGATGGCGCGATAGGTTTCGACTTCTGCCAAGCCATAAAGTTTGGCCCCTTGATAAACGATTTCCAGTATCTCAAGGCCAAATTCAGTACCGAACATGATGACGAGGGCAGGTAACAGCGCCATAACCGGGTTCCCACGGCATTCAGCCATGACAACACCAACGATGATGGTCGTCACCAGTCCCATGCCCGCTGACGAAACCATTTTAGAAGAATAGAAGAAAGCGGCATCAACGGGCAGGTCTGGATAACGAATAAATCCAAGTGATCCGACGAGTAACAGCAGAATGCCAAGGATGAGCAAGGCGGGCATTATGCGGGGCCAGCGGACAAAAAGTGCGCCGCCAAGGGCGACGGCTGCAATCTGGGCGGCAGCACCTAACGAGGCGCGATCTTCGATCAATCCCGGTGCGCAAAGATGTCGAACAAGATAGGCCCCGTCAAAAAAACCTGTAGAGGGAATTTCCATAATAAAAAGGCCAATTAGCAAGAAGGTCGCTGTTGGCGGCAGGCCCTTGGAGATAGATGTTGTGGAGCTATTGAGTGCCTTTGTTTTTTGTTGTCTTCTTTTGAGGTAAATGCCGGAAATTCCCGCAATCACAAAAAATGCTACCATCAATGAAAGACTGATGGGCGAGATGACCCCTGCGAGTGAATTGGACAGGGTCCATGCTTCGAATGCTGCAATCGCGACGATGATAAAGCCAATGGTGCGCCAGTCAATTCGGTCACTTTCCAGCGGTTGGTTTTGTTTAGCTGTTTGACGGGTACTTTGATCTGTGACCGTCTTTAAAACGGTCCGGGTGAGAAACAGGTAAAAGATTGGGAAAATGGCAAAAATCAGGAAGTAATTACCAGTTCCGATATCCAGCGCAACGTATTTAACCAACTGTGGTGTAATCAGAAAGGCGACAGGTTGTGCCGACGTCCAGACCGTTGTCAGGAAAACCCGCTCTCGCTCATTATCCACATCGTTGATGGCTAGCTGTGCGATGGGGGCAAAGAACGAGATGAAAAAACCGCCGAGGGCAAAGGTGGTGATGACCATTAACTCGCGGACGTATAGGGATGGCCCGATTGTCATGGTCAGTCCCAGTAAGGCATAACAGGCCCCGGCAACCAATGCAGAAATGGTGGCGATCTTTTGTGCCCGTTGACGGGTCAGAAGAAAAGGAGCCACAGCAAGTGCCATGACTGAGCTACCGATCAACAGTTCGACCAAAATTTGGGTTTTGTCGACCGAGATATTCAAAAAGCTGGCAAATTCGCCCTCGGAAACAAAAACGGTAGAGGTAACAACCGATTTCAACGCGTTCCCGAGGAAGACAAAGGAAAGAATTGCCAAGCTGACAACGCCAAGCAACTTGTTCATTCAGCTAAAACCTTATCCGTTAAAATCTTATTCATGGGGCAAGTACTAGCTTGGTCATCGTGATTGTTTCGTCATAGCGATCTTATCATTTATGGCATTTCGGCCAGTTTCTTTTCCATATGACCAGCCGCACGTATGGCAAGCGCAGCAATGGTCAGGGACGGTGCATTGACAGGTGTCGTCACATGGCTGCTAGAGCCTATGATGTACAGATTATCATGGTCATGAGCAACCAGATCGGCATTGACCACAGATGTTTTAACATCAGTGCCCATGCGTGTCGTGCCGCCAATAATGGCATTGGACAGGTAAGGATCGTTGTGTTTGACCTCTGTCGCGCCCATGTTCTTGAAGACTTCGAGATTGATGTCCAGACCGACCTTGAGACCTTCTTTGGTATAGTCATCCATCTTGAAGGTAATCTTGGGCTTGGGAATGCCAGCGGTATCCATTTGATCGGAAAGCTCTAGACGGTTGTTTCGATCCGGCAAAACCTCTGCCGATGAATTCAAACGTAAGTGACGCGAAACGTTTTCGTTAATCTGTTTTGATAGATCTGCCCCGATGACGCCTTGATCGATAAGATCATGCGCCATGTTGATGGCGTCACTGTTTCCTGACCAGCCGTTGTTCATAAAGGACGTACCGATGGCGGCCATCTTGCTTCTGAACTCACCATCACGGCGTTCTACCAGACCAGACGTCTGTTGTGGTCCGCGATAAGGGAAGACCGGGTCTGGGGTAAATCCGGTGGTGTCCTGATTTGCTTGGGTTAGCAGATAACGCCCAACGGAATCAGACGAATTGGCAACGCCTTTGTTTGCGGTTTCCTGTTTTGAGTTCAGCAAAAGTCTTGGGTTTTCGATGGCGTGGCCACAAAGAGCAAAGGCCTTGCCGCCAACCCAGAAGGTTGATCCATCCGGCTTTTGAACTTTCACGCGTGTGATCTTCTGATTTTTATCAACTTCCATAAAGGTGACAAGGGCGTTGACCTCTACGCGTGCGCCTTCTTCTTCGGCCTTTTGTGCATCCACAGAAGCGTCGTATTTGGCGCCGATAGGGCAGATTGGCACACAAGTATTGTTGCCACAGCAAACTGGACGATTGTCATAGATCACAGAATTACGGGCATGAGAGAAAATCGCCGAATGTAAGCCCATCTTGGCCAGTGCCTTGGTGACCTGTTTATCCAGATAGGTTTCGGGAATAGGGGGCATTTGGTATGGCGTTTTTCGTGGCGCACCCCAAACGTGATTGGGGTCACCCGCAACACCCCAGCGTTTCTCAGCAACCTCGTAAAAGGGTTCTAGCAGTTCATAATCAATGGGCCAGTCCTCTGCGACGCCGTATAAGCTTTTCATACGAAAGTCTGCCGGGCGCAGCCGATCGGCAAAACCTGTCCAGTGCCACGTGGTTCCGCCAAATATGCGCAGATAAGCCCCGATAAAGAGGTTTTCGTTTAGCGTGTCTTTGTCTTGTACGTAAAAGTCAGCGTAACCGTTGTCTTCTGGGTGAGGTGCGGACGGAATACTTGGGTAGGGGGCTTGCGGGCCTTTGACCGGATTTTCGTAAAACACCTTGAGGAAGTCACCGCGCGGACGTCTGTCGCCAGCTTCCAAGATTAGGACATCTATGCCTTTTTCGCGTAAGGATCGGGCCAGATGCGCCCCGGCCATACCAGCACCAATGATAACGACATCAGCGTTCATTTTGTTTTCTTCAGTCATTACATTTCTCCCCCTTGAAGAGGACCGTGCGTCCAGTGACCAAACTTTGGTCCACCACAAATACCGGGGGCCTTTGCAAAGGCAAGGGATGACCAGGCCAGTGACCAAGGGTAATAAGGAACCGTTGTCGTACTGTTGCCTTTATCATCCGTGCGCGTGATTTCCCCAGTGTAAAGCACCCGGGCAATCAGCTTTGTTTGTTCCTTGAAATCATCACTAGCGTTAATCAGAGCCTCGGTTATAGACCGCCCGTCGACCTGCTGGATGAAGCTGTTCATGGCGTCCTGTCCATAGACGGCAAGAAATTCTGTCTCGACTGCACGGACCATATGATCGGCGATATCAACCACACCACCAATCTGACGAACTGCTTCGCTAAATACCCGCGAACCTGACCCCAGACTTAACGCCTGTGCCTGTCCAGCCAAGGGGATCAGCGCAGCAGAAGCCAGTAAAGAGCGTCTGCTTAGTTTCATATGACTTCTCCTGACGACCTCTTGATAGGTCTTCTTTTTTTGTGGCTCTTGGCTATTCGTTGAACCTTTTGCCCAATGAGTATTAGCCCAGGAATACTAACCCAGAAGCTATGTCTAGGGTCGATCTATTGACTGACGATGACGGCACCACGTGCTCTGTTTGATGTGGAATCCTTGTCCATCATTGCGGCGTAGAGTTCAGCAATCGTCAGCCACACTGGTGGGTATTTGTAGCGGGCAACGTCCATCACCAGAACACGGTCTGTATCGGCGTCATAGGCTGCTACGGGGGAAATATGTCCGCCACCGATTTGACCGATAGGCTTGCGCGAATAGTTGGCTACAAAACGTTTGTTCGGATCGGCAAGTGTCTTGGTGATGGTTTCACGCAGCCAGTTTTCATCGAACTCATCAGCGTGTTTAAACTCAGCCTTTGCCCCTAGATTAATGAAGAATTGGGCCAGTTGCGGCAGCTCCAGCCCTTCGTGTTCAACCATGGCATAGGATTTCACCTTTTGGTTTTCCGGGGTGAAGATTGATGTCTGGGTGAACAGAGGCCAAGGATACAGTTGCGGCGGAACTGGACGTTCAATATCCAGCGAGTTCATAACCCCAGCAATGGAGGCGGGGCCACAGAAAGTCAGGATGTGTTCGCTTTCCAGATAACTTGCCAGTTTTAGATAATCCGTCAGAATTTCGGCATCCCGGAACAGTTGCTCACCCTGTGGTGAGGTCAAGTAGATGTTGTTGTCCACCTTGGCTGTATTATCGGCCTGTACAGTGCCAATAAGAGGCCCAGTAAGAGACAGAGTAACAAAGGCGGCAGCGGCAACTGTATTTAATAGGAACGTTCTCATTTCTGTTCTCCAAACCATTTTGCGAGTTCTTCAATATCTTTGTCAGTGAGGTCTTTGACCATTTCCTGCATCACGAGGGCCTGCCCGCCCGTGCGCTGTCCGTTTTTGTAGTGGCGCAGGGCATTTGCCAGATAGATCGGCTGTTGCCCGGCGATGATTGGCACATCAGCCAAGGCGGGGCGACCATCTTCACCATGACAGGAAAGGCATTGCGAACCCGATGCGGGGATGGGAGTAGGGGGCGGCGATGACGTATCAGCCATTGCTGCCTGTGATAGGAATATGCCGCCAACCAAAAGGGCACTGGTGGCGTAAATTGTGCGTAATTTCGTCATGTTCAGTTATCCAGTTCGTTGCGCGGATCTAGGCTTCGATATTCACATTAATCATCATGCCCGTATCCTCGTGGGGGAGGATGTGGCAGTGCATGACATAGCGACCGGAAAAATCCAGAAAACGCGTTCTGAAGGTCACGGACCCTGCTGCGGGCACACCGATGGTATCCATCCAGGGCTTATTTGGATCAGGCACACCGTTAACAGACATTACCTGAAAAGGATTCACATGAATATGGATAGGGTGCGGGTAGGGTGTGGTATTGATCAAGGTCCATTCTTCGACAGCCCCAACCTTGGAAACCACATCATCCCGACGCGGATCAAAGGGTTCACCGTTAATGGTGAAAAGCGTGTCGTCGAAAAAGCCTTTCACATCCTCTTCGCCCAAAACGATCTTGCGATGCCCTGTCAATTCATCGTCGGTGATATCGGTAAGTATTTTATTTTTCGGTAAATCGCCTTGTGGAATTGCATGGCCAAAGGGCGTCCCAGCCGGAACGCGGGGATCATCTTTGGGGATGACAAAGATATTCGCAAGTTCAACAGATGGCAGCGGCTCTTTACCTTGGTTAAATTTTGGACGTCGTAATTCATAGGCGCCTGCTTTGATGCCCTTAATCAGAACATCAACACGGTTTCCTGGTGCCATATGAATTTCTTCGCGACGCTGGGCCTTGGGCAGGGGATTGCCATCACGGCCGATCTCGTAAATCTCCAGCCCGTCTATTTTAAAGGGGAAGAATTGGGCATCCCCCGCATGGAGAATACGCCAGCGTTGAACTTCGCCCTCGCGGATATAAATTCGAGGCTTGTATTCGCCGTTGACCAGAAAGTCGCGTTCCGCATCAAGGGGCCAGATCGGGTCTTCGGCATCCAATATGCCATCAACTCCGGGGATCGGTGCCTGAATGACCAGAACACGTTCAACGGCTTCTTTGATTTCCGGCACATCATCCAATGTACCCGTGATGACAGCCATACCCGCAGCACCAGACGCAACCTGTGCCGAGACTGATCCATGACGGTGTGGGTGATACCAGTAACTGCCCGCAGGGTGATCATCTGGCACTTCAACAACATAGTTAAATTTCTGATCAGGCTCTATATTCAGATAGACGTTATCGCTGTTGCCTTTGGGACTGACGTGAAACCCGTGATAGTGCATGTTTGTGGTGTTGAAGTGATTGGGAATATTCACTTCTGTCGGCTGATCCGGCGCGTTTTCCGGCATACGGTTTTCGAAGGCGAGTTCGAGTGTATCGCCGGGATCAATTCGCAGGGTCGGACCGGGCAGACTGTTGTTGAAATTTCGCAACAGCGCGGTGCCACTGGGCAATTCAACCTTGTTATAGCTCATATAGATTTCTGCGCGGAGCTGGCCGTCCACAGATCGCAGTTCGGGTGGATTGGGCAGATCATCAGAAATTCCCAGTGGCGAGCGACTGGCTTGAACTTCCTGTGCGTAACTGAAACCACTGTCCGTGATACCCTTGAGCACGATACCACCAGCTGAAAGGGCGGCAGCCCCTTTCAAAAACGTTCGCCGTTTTATTTTTTTCATTTAATTCCCCTGACAGCATAATATTGAGGCGAAAAATACTAATGTGTCGTTAACGCCCGCAGCATATCACAACTCTGCCACAATCGTTGGTCTTCGTTATTATCCTTATATTCTTATATTTGAAGTTACTTTGTATTTTGTAATTATAAGTTGTTACAGTTTTCGCTTAGTACCCTGAAATAGGTCATTATTTTTTTACAGAGGATGCACTGATCAGCAGAAACATACAATTGCTTTTTAAATTATTTTCCTTGTATTTTACGACGGATATACCCACAACAAGATTGTGCATTTATTTAAATTTTGTGAGCTATCCTTATCATGAAAATGACCCGTCCCTGTGTGAGGGAAAAAGTACTGTCCCCCAGGGAATGTCAGGAGTTGATTGATTTGTTTGAAGCCTCATCCGATGTGGCTGATGCTAGGTTGGCTGGCGGGGTAAAAAGCACACTTCGAGAATGCAGCTATTTGTGGCTGGATGATACGGATGAAACGTCTTGGGTTTTCAAAAAGCTTGCCGGGCTGGTATCGCGAGTTAATCAGGACTGGTTCCAGTTTGATCTGGAAGATTTCAAAGAAGGTTTACAGGTGATCCGGTATGATGCGCCTGAAGATCCTAAGGCTCCTGCCGGGCATTATGGTGCACATATGGATATTGGTGCATCAGGTTCTACGGTCAGTCGTAAGCTATCCATCTCGATCCAACTCAGTCATGGCGCAAGCTATAATGGTGGTGAGCTGAGCGTCGATAACGAGGGCAAAGACTGGGTAGCCCAAAAAGATCAGGGAACAGCTGTAATTTTCTCTAGCTTTCTGCAGCATCAGGTGCGTCCGGTGACAAAAGGTACACGCTATGCTTTGGTGGCGTGGGTACATGGGCCAGCCTTTAGATAGCCAACCCCTTTAGATAGCCAGTCCCTTTAGATTTAATTTTTTGAAAATTTGATTGTTCGATTTCTGGCGGGATTGCTCACAGAGTTTTGATCCGCACCTTGCTTGAAGAATCTTTCTTCTAAACCAGATATATTACCAGATAAATTAAAGGTCTTAACCGGACGTTTAATCTTACGCCTCTTCATTGGTGGGGCAGTTGAAGGAAATCATTTCGAGCAAGTCTTGCAGGACGATTTCATTCTGTCAGGCAAACTTAATCTTTATTTAGCTTTCATTTGCCAGAGTACCGGCTAGAGCAGTATCCGCTTGTAAGCATTTGTATTGTGAATACTAGCTTGCTTGTGTCGTCAGTTTGTTTTGCCCCACCCGTCCTTACCCAGTTTGATATCCGGGTAAGATACAAATGGGAAATACTGATTTAATGAACGAAGAACTCAAACTCTGGGCTGGCGCATCGTTAAAGACGGTGCTGAATGGTCAGTCCATTATTGATTCCCCGCGATTACAGGTCACATCACTGGAAGAGGCCGAAGCCTTTCTTGAATGTTACGGTTATGATTACGATCAGCTGGAAGATCGACAAGAGATTGAATCTATCCGTCTGGAAGCGATCGATTTTATCGAAGATATTTTACTGGAAGATGGCGAGGAAATCTTGCCGGAAGTGCGCAATCAAGAAAACATCCTGCATCTTTTAATGTGGGTATCTGAGCCAGAGGCTACAGCACGTTCACGGTGGAGTTGCGCGTTATTGCGTGTGATGCATACCTATGCGCACTGTGGGTCATTTTTTAATGAAAATTATCATGGCCAAATTCAAGATCAGATCTTTAGCCGCTTTGAACAGCACATTCGCTATACATCCAATGGTATATTTATTGGAGATATAGAGCTCGTATCCTATGAAAGTCGTGCGTCTAAATCCCGGAAGTCTGCGGTACTCAAGCTGTTGCATAAGGCTGAAAACGTTGCCGCTGATATTTTTGACTGGATAGGTATTCGCATGGTGACACGCTATCCGCTGGATGCCTTGCGGGTCCTTTGTTATTTGCGTAATCAGAATGTGGTGATGTTTGCTAATATCAAACCATCGCGCTCTCGCAATAGTTTGATTGATGTAGATTGGGTTGAAGAGCGCTGGAAAGGCGTGGAAGATTTGACACAGGTAAGCGTCGATCTAGAGGAAATGCAGTATCCCAAGGAAGTGGGACGAATGACGGACAATGCCTTTAGTGGGGATAGTTATCGTGCGTTGCAATTCACTTGTCGTCAGCGCATCAAGTTAAGGGACACAGACGGGAGCCCGCGTCGTTTTTATTTCCCCTATGAAATTCAGATTCAGGATGAAGAAAGCTATCAGAGCAATCGCAATGGCGCAGCATCGCACGAGCAATACAAGCAACGCCAGACCAGATCAGCCCGACATCGTGTGCTGGGGATCCTCTGCCGCAAAATTAATCGGGTGACTGATTAGTTCTGAATGGTGTTCTTACCTTCTTGAATCTTGTTGTCTGGTAGGGGGCGAAAATCCTGTCTTCAAAATGACTTCGCATTTGCAAGATTTTTTCAAACCAGTTAATTTTATAAGGTATGAATTTGGGCGCTGAGCGCGGCAGGCTGATGAGCAGCAGGCAACCGCGGCGCTTTGCCCCGATTGGATACGGTCTTTATCTTTTCTGTACGTTTTTGTGCGGAGTAAAGCATCTAAAAGGGGCGAAAGCGGAGAACCCTTTTGATGAAGACCATAATAGAACCCTTTCGTATTAAATCTGTTGAACCTATTCGCATGACCACGCCTGAAGAACGGCGTGATTTGTTGAAACAGGCTGAATACAATCTCTTCAAGCTGCATTCTGATGATGTGTTGATTGACCTGTTAACTGACAGCGGGACATCGGCTATGTCATCACAACAGTGGTCCGCCCTGATGGCAGGGGATGAATGTTATGCTGGCTCGCCGTCATTCTATCGCTTTGAAGCCGCTGTGCGGGACCTGATGGATTTCAAACACATCATTCCAACACATCAAGGACGTGCGGCCGAGGCGATCCTGTTCTCTATTCTGGGGGGCGAGGGGAAGTACATTCCATCGAATACCCACTTTGATACCACACGGGGAAATATTGAGAACAGTGGTGCCGAGGCGACAGACCTTGTGATTGCCGAAGGGAAAGATCCGGCGTTGATCCATCCCTTTAAGGGCAATATGGATCTGGATAAGCTGGAAGGCTATCTTGGGGAGCATGGCGATAAAGTGCCTTGTGTGATGCTGACCATCACCAATAATGCCGGGGGCGGGCAACCCGTATCCTTGGAAAATATTCGCAGTACGGCTGCGCTGGCGAAACGTTTTGGCAAACCTTTTATTATTGATGGTTGTCGCTTTGCGGAAAACGCTTGGTTCATTCAGCAGCGTGAAGAAGGACAGGGCAAACGGTCGATCAAGGAAATTGTACGTGATTGTTTTGCCCTTGCGGATGGCATGACGATGTCGGCAAAAAAAGATGCTTTTGCCAATATAGGGGGCTGGCTTGCGCTTAATGATGACGAGCTGGCCGAAAAATGTCGTGCGCGTTTGATCATGACAGAAGGCTTTCCCACCTATGGCGGTCTTGCGGGACGAGATCTGGATGCGATTGCGCAAGGGTTGACCGAGATTGTTGATGAGAACTATCTACGCTATCGCATTCGAACCAATGAATATATCGGTGAACGGTTGGATGCATTGGGTGTGCCCGTGGTGAAGCCCGCGGGTGGACATGCGGTCTTTATTGATGCCCGGCGCTGGTTATCCCATATCGCACCGCTACAATACCCCGGACAGGCCGTCGCCTGTGCACTGTATGAACAGGGGGGTATCCGAGGGTGCGAGATTGGCACGGTCATGTTTGGACGTGCCCCTGATGGAACGGAAAAGCCCGCAGCTATGGATCTGGTACGTTTGGCTATTCCTCGTCGGGTTTATACGCAATCCCACGCGGATTATATGGTAGAGGTTTTTGAAGAGCTCTCGGCCATAAAAGATACCTTGCCGGGATATCGCATTACCAAAGAGCCCAAAATGCTGCGCCACTTTACAGCCAGTTTTAAGCCGTTGTCAGAGGTCGGGTAAAAGGTGAAAATATAGTTT
>NZ_CAKZMP010000238.1 GCF_937128705.1 uncultured Kiloniella sp.
TCCTCACCATCCCCATACCCATCTAGCACAGGTCCTGAGGGATCATCATTTTCAGACTCACTATCAGACCATTCAGGTTCATCACCTGAATCAAAGGGTTCTACCCCACTAGCCCCTGGAGTATCAACCCCTTCCGGATCAGAATATGAAGGCTCCCCTAAATTATCCGAACCCTCTACTGTGCTATACAACGCGGAATGACTATTCTCCACAGCTCCAGGAACAGCTTCCAAATCATCAGGATTTACATATATACCCTGCTCGTCAACAGCATTCGCAAACGCTTCTTCTAGTCCAGCCTGAAAAGTAGTGGGATCAAAAGCTGGAACGGCATCCGGAGGAGTGCCCTCAGGGCTAGTTTTGCCATGAATAGTACCATCTCTTTCAAAAAATTGTGGTATGTGAATCATTTCTGGAGGTTTGGATTCAGCCGAACTCACCACAACATCATCTATAGGTCTATTCAGGTGCCTTGTTGCCCGTTCTATTTTAAGTTTTGCTAGGGCTATTTGCGCATCTATTTCAGCCTGTCTTTTATCAAATTTAACTAATAAATAGAATTAATACCTTGGTAATTATAATTAGTTATGGTTTTTAAAAAGCAATAATTACGTCCTGGATAGCAGTTCTATGAAATGGTCATCTCTAAAAACCATGCCGAAGATTTTAGTTGGTGTGGCAATTCCTCTGGTTTTACTTGTTGTTATTAGTCTTGTGAGCTTTACCTCTATTGGTAATATTTCAACTGCGACTGAGAATGTTGAATCAGCTCACACGACATTAGAAGAGATGACGGATGTTATTGCCTCGGCGGTGGATATGCAGACATCGATGCGGGGATACCTTCTTGCGGGGCAAGACAGTTTTCTCGCCCCCTATGAACAGGGACAAGAAGAAACTTATGACAAGATTGCTAAGCTTAAAAATCATGTAGGTGATAATCCTGAACAGTTGGCGCTTTTAAGTGAAGCCGAAGCGACTTTGCAGGAATGGCAAGATGTTGTTACAGGACCATCAATAGACCTTCGTCGTCAAATAGGTGATGCAGAAACCATGAATGATATGGCGCGGTTGGTCGCTGAGAATAAGGGCAAGGTTTATTTTGATAAGGTACAAAGCCAAATAGAAGGGCTTATTAAGCAGGTTGTTACACAGCGGGCTGAACGACAAAAGAAAATAGACGCGGTTTTGATGTTTACGAAGCTGGACGCAGATTCCGTTGGGAAGATGTTGAAAGAAGTAAACGAAACCAATGGTGTCATTATACAAGCCAATGCCGTTTTTAAAGCTGTCGTAGATATGGAAACCGGAATGCGTGGGTATCTTCTGGCTGGGCAGGAAGATTTCTTAAAGCCTTATTCCGATGGCAGTGAAGAATTGTTTAAAATTACAACTGATCTTACAACCGCACTGAAAGATAATAAAGATCAGGTTGAACTACTCAATCAGCTGGAAGCGACGGTCAAAGAATGGCAGGCAAACGTCGTTGAACCCATGATTTCTTTACGAAGAAAAATTGGGTCAGCTAAAACCATGGATGATATGGCCGACTTGGTTGGCGAGGCAAAGGGCGAAGAGTATTTTACGGCTTTCCGATCAACGATGACTGCCTTTGCAACGAATGAGCTTGCCCAGCTTGAAAGCCTCAAAGCGGAAACGGAAAGCACAGTAACAGCCACCAATACAGTAATCATTTCTGCAACGGTAGTTGCGATACTTCTCGGGGGAGGGCTGGGAATGCTCGTGGGACGTGGTATTGCACAGCCTATCAAACATATGACCGGTGTCATGGGACGCTTGGCGGGTGGTGAAAAGGATGTGGATGTTCCTGGACTTGAACGCGGCGATGAAGTTGGCGAAATGGCTTTGGCTGTTCAGGTGTTCAAAGACAATATCATCAAAACGGAAGAGCTGGCCAAAGAACAGGAAGAGATACAGGGAATGCGCGAAGAGCGCACAAATAAAATTTCATCTCTGACCAAGGATTTTGATAGCGGGGTATCGGTTCTTCTGGAATCAGTGGGAACCGCGATTTCCGATATGGAAGGCACGGCAAAATCAATGTCTGATATTGCCCAGCGGACAAAAGAACGTGCAACTGTTGTATCTGGCGCTGCCCAAAACGCATCCGTCAATGTTCAATCGGTTGCCAGTGCGACCGAAGAGTTGTCTTACTCGATTAAAGAAATTAGCCAGCAGGTTAACCAGTCTTCTGAAATTACCAGTAAGGCGGTTGCCGAGGCAGGCAAGACTGATCAACAAATTCAGGGATTGGCAAATACCACAGACCAAATTGGGGATGTGGTGAGCCTAATTTCAGATATTGCTGAACAGACTAATCTGCTTGCGCTAAACGCCACAATTGAAGCTGCACGCGCTGGTGACGCGGGTAAGGGCTTTGCCGTTGTTGCCAGCGAGGTGAAAAATCTGGCGAATCAAACAGCCAAGGCGACAGAACAGATATCATCCCAGATTGAGGCTGTACAATCGGACACTAAGAGCGCGGTAACCGCGATACAGTCTATTACCTCAACAATTAACGAAATTAATCAAATTGCGTCTGCCATTGCTTCTGCTGTTGAAGAACAGGGCGCGGCTACTTCTGAAATTTCTCGAAATATTGAGCTTGCTGCGAATGGTGCAGGCGAAGTCACAAACAATATTGAATCAGTCAGTCTGGCGGCAAATGATACGGGCGCAGCATCTGAGCAAGTTTCTGCAGCGACACGCGAACTTAATAGTAAAGCGGATAACTTGCGTGGTGAAGTTGAAACTTTCCTGAATGCGATCCGGTCTGCTTAGCAGGTTTTTTATCGCTCAATAAAGAGAACTACTCCATTCATTACTTTTTGCTTTTGCTTTTGCTATTGGTAGTGAGTAGCGAGAAGGATATTTGTCTCTGTTTCCATTACATCTTCATGAGTTCTGATATCAGCTAGGGTGCTGTCCAGGTTTTCAAGTGACTGTGTATGAATATCGACAAGAATGTCATACGGGCCACTAATGGTGTGGATGGCGATAACCTCTGTCCGTCCAGCAAGATAAGCCATGATCCGCTTGTTGGACTTTGACCGCATTTTTATTCTTGCCTGTGCTCTAATTGGTGCTTGGGCATCTGCGTTAGATGTTTTTATTGTAAAACCCTGAATGACCTTTTTCGCAACCAGTTGATCTATACGGTTTTGTACCGTTGCACGAGAAATACCAAGTTTGTGCGCAAGCGATACGACGGGTTGGCGCGCATTCTGACGTAAAAGGGCTATGAGTTTCTGATCTGTATTATCTACCATCTTAACAATATGCGATATTGTTTGAACATTTTGAAAGATAATAATCAATCTGTGAGCAATTTTATGGCTATTTGTTTGCATCGCGTCGCGTAATACTGCGTCATGTTCTTAATGATGGCGACAGTGCTTTGTGTAAAGGTGGGCTGTCTCTTTTTTCAAAAAAGTGAGTAAGGTAATGAGAGTAACCGTTTGCCAGTTCGACAATCGTTTAGAAAAAATTGAAGATAGTTTTTCTAAGTTGGCTGATCATGTGCAAAAGCATAATGCCGAGTTTGTTTTGGTTCCAGAAATGTCCTTTTCTTCTTGGCTAGCTGCATCAAGACAGCCAAACGCAAAATCTTGGCTTGGTGCTGTTGACGCTCATACAAAAATGATTGATCGCCTTGACGAACTTGGCGCAAAAGCGGTTATGGGTACGCGACCTGTTCTGGATTTAGCACGACGAAGAAACCGTGCATATCTTTGGCAAGAAAAGCAGGGACTGGTTGAATTTCATGATAAATGGAATTTACCCGACGAAGAGGATTACTGGGAAGCGACTTGGTATGATCGGGGGGACAAACTTTTTTCTACGGCACGGTATAATGATGTCCGGATTGGCGTCACAATTTGTACCGAGATGTGGTTCTTTGAGCATGCAAGAAGTTACGCAAAGCAGCAGGCGCATCTTTTGTGTGTACCAAGGGCAACCCCGCATGGATCGACTGAAAAATGGCTTGCGGGTGGTCGTGCGGCGGCTGTTGTCTCTGGTGCTTATTGCTTATCATCGAACCTGTATAACCCAAAAGGCAATGGTGATAATCTTGGCGGGTTGGGGTGGATCATTGACCCAGAAGGAAATGTGATGGCAACGGCAACACCCGAAAATCCGTTTGTTACTGCGGAGATTGATATAGATTTTGCTGAAAAATCAAAAAAGACTTATCCGCGCTATGTTGCGGACTAAAATTCAGCTCTAAATAAGAAAATTTATTTTCTAAAAGAGGCGTCAACTTGATGCCTCTTTTATACGAGGGTGTGGTGTCGTTTTAAAACGGAACCCCTAGTCGAGGTGTGATTTAGGCGAGACTTTTTGCCATATCTTCGGCCATATCTTCGTAAGTTTTAAGCTGTTCCGTTGTGTGTTTGATATCAAGGTCAAGCCAGTTATCAAATTGACCTTTTGCCGTGGAGTATTCTTGCTTTAGTTCCAAAAGACGATTCAGCTGTCTTTCATAGATATCAACAAGCAAGCTTACCTGCATCGTTTGTGTCGCCTGGTCTGCGAGGTGGAGCAAGCGCATCTTGATGGCGATAATCAGCTTGCTCATATCTGTGACCGGTGCGCGAAGGTTCGACCCCATCAGATAAATGAACTCTTCCTGACCAGAATCTGTTAGAGAGAGGGTTTCTGCATCTGAAGTTTTATCAAGACTGACAAGTCCTTCGACCTTTAGGACTTCTAGCGGGGGACCAATCAGATCGAGCGATGGACCAACGACAAGACTGGTGAAACCACGTACTGTTTGGGCCAACATGGCATAACTCATGGGGCTTTCCATAAGCAAGCCAAGCGCGAGAAGGCGAGTTGCTTCTGCTGGGACCAGTGTATTATCGCGGTACATAGAGTTCTCTCATCTAACTAGAAGACGTCACTGATTAAGATACCAAACTAGAGCTAAAATATCTCGAAGTTTTTTATCTGTCCAGTTAAATGAGAATTGTTCGCAATTAAAGCGTTTTTTAGGCAGCGATTTGTAATTGCAGTTCTTGCCAAATTTCCTTTAGTGCCTTGACCAGATAATCAATATCATCATCAGTGTGAACGGGCGATGGTGTTAGCCGTAACCGTTCTGTACCCTTAGGTACCGTAGGATAATTAATCGGCTGAACATAGATACCATAGCGGGACATAAGGGTATCGGTGATCTGTCTACAAGTTTTTGGGTCCCCGACCATAACGGGAACAATATGTGTTTCCGACTCGATAACGGGTAAACCAGCTTCTTTCAGTCGTTTGCGGGTTTCATGTGCGCGATCCTGATGGCGGCTTCTCTCAAAAGCACTTTCTTTCAAATGACGAATTGATGCCAGAGCGCCAGCTGCAACAGCAGGGGGGAGAGATGTCGTAAAGATAAAGCCGGACGCGTAGCTACGGATAAAGTCAACGAGGCTTGCAGAGCCTGTAATGTAGCCACCAACGACGCCAACAGCTTTACCTAGGGTGCCTTCGATAACATCCAAGCGATGGGTCAGATTTTCTCTGTCGGTAATACCACCACCGCGTGGCCCATACAGGCCAACCGCATGGACCTCATCCAGATAGGTCAGAGCATTATATTTATCTGCGAGGTCACAGAACGCTTCGACTGGTGCAACATCCCCATCCATAGAATAAACGGATTCAAAGGCGATAATCTTTGGACGGTCAGGGTCAATTTCTTTGAGTTTTGCTTCAAGATCTTCGGGGTTATTGTGTTCAAAGATAACCCTGTCCGCTTTACTGTGGCGGATGCCTTCGATCATAGAGGCATGGTTCATGGAATCAGATAGAACCACACAGTTCGGCAGCTTTGACGCCAAGGTGCTCAGTGCAGCCCAGTTGGAAACGTAGCCAGAGGTAAAGAGCAGCGAGGCTTCTTTTTGATGCCAGTCGGCCAGCTCTCTTTCAAGCAAAACATGGTAATGGTTGTTGCCGGAAATGTTACGGGTGCCACCAGCACCTGCACCACATCTATCCAATGCATCGTGCATTGCGGCGATGACTTTGGGGTTTTGGCCCATACCCAAATAGTCATTGGAACACCAAACTGTGACAGGGCGGGTGCCGTCGGTGCCATAGTGAGTTGCATTCGGGAACTTACCAGCCTTACGCTCCAAGTCAGCAAAAACACGATAACGACCTTCTTCTCTCAAGTCATCTATCGCCGTACTGAAATACTCTTCGTAGTTCATTTGCTCTTCTCGCCTAACGTGAGCCGCTTTAACCGGCTTGTTCTTATACTCGTATACAGGCTTTGCTGTAACAAGCTTATCAGCTGTTGAATTAATGAATAGTTTACCTGAATTCAACAACAATTCGCACTC
The DNA here is from genome assembly GCF_937128705.1 of uncultured Kiloniella sp. Taxonomy (GTDB): domain Bacteria; phylum Pseudomonadota; class Alphaproteobacteria; order Kiloniellales; family Kiloniellaceae; genus Kiloniella. The sequence goes on from NZ_CAKZMP010000238.1 coordinate 6,357, forward strand.
TACTGCGCCGCTATTATATCACCAACGCGACTGAACGACGCATAAAGTTTTAGTTTCTTTATACACAACAGTGTTATCGCAACTTAATGCGGTCGTAATTGATCGATGTCAATTCGATGGGCGATATGTGATTTTAACAAAAAAACGAAACAGATTGCGCCACAGAACTGTTGCGCCACAGAGTTTATGTCACAGGCTTTTGTCGACACTTAGGGGCAGGTTCTGTGGCGCAATATGATTGTAAGGTGTCTCGGGCGCTACTTAAATTAGGTTTTCTTCTTTGGCCCAGTGCAAAGTTTTATCCAAAGCAACGCTGAATCGCTCAATTATTTGATCAATTTCATCTTCGGTAATGATCAAGGGCGGACAGAAGGCAATTGAATCCCCCATGTTTCTTAAGATCAAACCTTCGTCGATTGCACGTTCGTTCAGATAGGTGCCGACTTTGCCGATAGGATCAAAACTTTCTTTGGTTACTTTGTCCCGTACAAGTTCGACAGCAGCAATCAAGCCAACGCCACGAACTTCACCAACAAGGGGATGGTCTTTGAATTGGGCAAGACCAGCTTGCAGACGCTCTCCTGTATTTGCCGCTTGAACAAAGAGATCGCGTTCTTCGTAAATTTTCAAGGTTTCCAGAGCAACGGCGGCACACACAGGATGGCCTGAGTAGGTGTAGCCATGCCCCAGAACCCCAATTTTTGCCGAATTATCTGCGATCCCTTGGTATAACTTGTCCGTAATCATAACAGCAGAAATCGGTAGATATGATGAACTCAAAGCCTTGGCGACGCTAATAATATCAGGCTTCATACCAAATGTTTCACAGCCGAAGGCATTCCCCGTGCGGCCAAATCCGCAAATAACCTCATCCGCAATCAACAGAATGTCATATTTCTTCAGAACAGCCTGAATTTTCTCCCAATAACCTTTGGGGGGGACAATGACACCGCCGGCCCCCATGACAGGCTCGCCAATAAAGGCGGCAATGGTTTCAGGGCCTTCATCTTGAATCATTTTCTCCAATTCATCGGCCATGCGAGTTGAGAAATCTTCTTCACTTTCGCCGTCCAGCCCAAAGCGCCAATAGTGGGGACAGGACGTATGAAGAATATTGGCGATCGGCAGGTCAAAATCGGTGTGGTTTGCAGGAAGGCCTGTCATACTGGCACTGGCAACCGTCACACCATGATACCCTTTTATACGGCTGATTATTTTTTTCTTTTCCGGACGTCCTACCGCATTGTTGTAATACCAGACCAACTTGACCACCGTGTCATTGGCCTCTGATCCGGAATTTGCAAAGAAGACCTTCGACATGGGGACAGGTGCCATGGCAAGGAGCTTTTCTGATAATTCAATCGGGGGGATCGGCGTTTTGTGGGTGAAGCTGTGGTAATAGGGCAGCTGTTTCATTTGCTTGTTTGCTGCGTCTATTAATCGTTCTTCGCCAAAGCCTAGGGAAGTTGACCACAAACCGGCCATCGCTTCGATATAGGACTTTCCTTGGTCGTCGAATACATTGACGCCTTTACCGTGAGTGATAATCAACGGGCCTTTTTCTTCATGAGCACGGGCATTTGTATAAGGGTGGAGGCAATAGGCGACATCGCGTCCGGCCATGGAATTAGGTGCGCTTAAATTTGCTGAATCACTCATGTTGAATCCTGCTCAAAGGTTTTTTGTTTCTGATTGTGATTACACCCGAGAGCTATAGGGACTTCAAGTCGATAAATCATCGCGTAGAAATTTATTTTACAGAGAATTCTGTCAAAGGTGCTTTATGGGGAAAGAAGTTCACAAGCTTATAATTCTGGTAATACTTTCTGTATTATTTTTAGGGAATACGCAGTTAATGAATACTACGATTGAAAGTTCTCGAGATAAATGAGTTCAAGTTCCATGGATGATAGCTATCAACAATTGAGAATAGAGTTTGTTGATCAGTGTCATCTGGTGACGGACGAGCTAGAGAGTCTGCTGAATAATGTCTATGACGGTAAAGAGAATGCGCCTAAGGCAATAGATCTTATCCGTCGTGAGATGCATAACCTCAAAGGACAGGGAAGTGTTTTTGGATACCCTGTCATATCTATGATTGCTCACCGTCTGGAAGATTATCTGGCAAAAGAACAAGTTCTCGATATCGATAGGATAGATGATGTTAATGTGTATCTGGATCATGTCAGGGGAATTGTTGATCGAGATCAGCAGTTGTCCTATGGGGAAGCAAATGAACTTTTAAGGTCTCTTCCTCAATTCGGTCTAGCTGCTCATAGCGAATTAGAAAAAGACGCAATCGTTGAAGATGTCGAAGTTATGGTGGCGACGTCGAGCAAACTTCATCGGCATCGTTTGGAAAGTGCTTTAAATAAGCCAGGGTGGCGACTGATTTCTTTTGACCGCACGCTTGATCTTCTTGAAAATGCCTTAGTCAGTCCACCGAACGGTGTTATCGTTTCTGGCGAGTTACCCCTTGTTTCAGGTGTGGAGTTAGCGCGAATATTTTTGGCTTTGGAAAAGCTTAAGAATGTGCCCTTTGCTATTTTAACAAGCCGATCCAAAAGCCACAAAAATTTTGAAGACCTGTCTGAGAGTGTGAATTTCATCTCTACAGGGCAGGAGTTTGGGCAGGACGTTCAGCGTATTGTTGACGTGTTATCCTCACAATTAGTAAAAATTAACCCTCGAAAACAGCCTGTTAAAATAGCTGTGACGAATACAAAACACCTCGAAATTCTTTTGGCAGAAGATAATCGTATCAATCAAATTCTTGTCCAGCGGTTCCTGGATGATCAACCTTGCAATGTTACCTTGGTCGAAAATGGTGTTGATGCTGTCGAGGTTTGTAAAAACCAAGTGTTTGATGTTGTTTTGATGGACGTCGTTATGCCCAAGATGGGTGGGGTAGAGGCAACAAAAGCTATCCGTGGTCTGAATCTGTCTTGGACGGGTAATGTGCCGATTATTGCTTTGACGGCTGATTATGCTGGCGAACATCAAAGAGCGTATCAAAAAGCTGGTATGAATGAATGTGTCGGGAAGCCTATTGCGCCCGAAATTCTGTTAAATACAATTAATAAGCTGACAAATTATAATAAGCTGACAAATTAACTGCTCCCTGGAATTTGTATAATTGCACTAAAGTCAGGTTTTCGTCGGGGCCGCAGGACCGGAAGCGGTTGTCGTATCAACAAAAAACTGGTCTAAGAGTAAACAGTTTTTTATCCCTTTTCTATCCCTTAGGTGCAGGCCCCGATGCTGATTGTTTTCGAGAGTATCTTTCCGATATTTGCTATAATTTTACTCGGGTTTGGTTTGCGGAAAAGCAACTTTGTCCCAAAAGAGCATTGGCGGGTTCTGGAAGAACTTTGTTTCTGGATATTTTTCCCCTGTATTCTTGCGACAACTCTGATCAAGGCTGATCTATCCGCGATTGAGTTGGGGCCTTATGTCTTTTCAGCTTTGGCGATGATGGTCAGCCTTGGTATTTTTACGCTGTTCTTATGGCCATTGCTTCGTGGCTTATGGGGGACGAGCAGGGGGCAGTTTTCAACCGTTTATCAGACTGTAACGCGGTGGCATGGCTTTATTGCTTTGGCAATTGTCTTGAAGCTATATGGGCCGGAGGGTGGCGCGTTGATCGCTTTGGCGATGGCGGTCATGGTGCCCTTTTTGCAAATAACCAATATTCTGGTGTTGGCGACTTTTTCTGATGATGAAAATCAGTCGGGCCCCTCTTTGTCCAAAGTTGTCAGAACCATTGTTGTAAACCCTCTATTGTGGGGTGTCTTGTCCGGGCTAGTTCTTAATCTCTTAGATGTGAGCGTGTGGGAGCCAGCCATGACAATGGCAGATCTTTTGGGGCGGGCTGCTTTGAGCATGTCGCTTTTAGCGCTGGGGGCGGGACTAAGTCTCAAGGCTGCACTCAATCCTTCGCGCGAATTGTTGATAGGGTTGATTGGGAAGCTGCTGTTGACACCTGCTGTTATGGCTGGCTGGGCCTTATGGTTCGGTATTTCAGGCCTGTCATTTTCTGTTTTGATGGTCTGTGCATCGGTGCCGACGGCGATGAATGGTTACTTGTTAGCCAAGAAGATGGGGGGCGATGCGGATCTTTATGCTGCGACCTCGACAGTGCAGACGGTGGTCTCTTTCTTCAGTATTCCCTTGGTTCTATGGCTGGCAAAGACCTATGCTAACGGGCTGTGATTTCTATCGAGGTGTCGTTTAATACGTTTTAAGTCTGCCCGTACAATTAGTTTATGAGCTGTTGCCACTGGAATCATATAGAGGCGCCCAAAAGTATTATGGGTTTTGACTGATGATGTAATTGTGAGTGTTGCTTTATCTGTTGTTATACAGGTCATGACATCCAGATGTCTGTCCCGTGCCGTAAGTGTCAGAACATTTGGTGAAATGTGTTCTACGACGAAAAAATCGAGATGATCACCTATCTGTAAATTATCTGGCCATTGTCCTGAAAAACCTTTGATGGGTTTGACGCCAAACCAGCCCGATATTTTGTCCCGCATATGAAATGCAAATTTCATGATCGGCGCTGGGGTGGAAGTGATCATTTGCCATGCCTCTGGCGCTGAAATTTCCCGGGATAGGATGGCAGACTGCGTGTCAAAGAAGTTGAGTTGTTCCCTCGGGGCCAGTATCTGAATGTCTGTGCTTTTATAGGTAAAAAGGGGTTTTTGTATCAAGGTGTTGGTCGCTGCAAAAAAATAATTGCTTCATATCTATGACCGCGCTTTGAAGTTTCAACCATTTTTGTTCGCTGAGAAAGTACGCTATAACTCAACAGGCTGTCCGTGTGGTGTGCGAAGATAAGCGCTGCGCCATTCTTCTTTACGAAGGGACATTTCATCGGGCTTGATGTTGTTTTTTTGTGTGACAATCTTCTCAAGTACATTGAGCCAATGGTTGTAATAGGTGTTGCCGAGATCCGGATCACCATTTGCTTGGGCAAGTTTGATTTCCTGACTGAATATATCTACCCATTCCGACCATGTGAAATGGCCTTCATCACAAAGGCGAACGGCTAAGGCAAAGGCTTGTGCTTGCCATGGCTCGGCAAAAACGGGGCCTTCTTCATCGGTTGGCAGTTGCGGTAAATTCTTACAAAAGTGTTGGGTTATATTGCTCATAGCTTTTCCATGTAACTTTGCCAGAGATCAACGTGTATGGTCGTATCGTTGCCATCGCCCCACAATTGGCTGCCGTCAAACGATACATTATAGAGGTGTTGACCTGTTTTATTTCCCTGCGCATTCTCATCTGGAAAAATAAAGCTGCCATAATAATCGCAAATGGTACCTTCGTGTCCGCGAATGTATCTAGGGGCGCGCGTGTGTCCTGTGGGATTGAACTGTATGACCTTGATTTTGTCGCCGATCTTGAATTCTTGAGGATCATTGGTTGGAAAATCGCAAGGCCCCCCGGACGCGAGGATATCCTGAACGGCCGACGCCGGGGCGCATTTGTCTGTGAGTTCTTTAGGGGCTGGATCAATTGCTTTTCCCATTGCGAGTTCTTCGGATGAGATAACGTCCCGTTCCACCAAAAGTGTTTCCAAACCAGCCAGCCAGTTTTCATAGTAACTGTTTGAAAGATAAGCCACGGGGTGTTGGCGTTCGCGGGCAAAGCGAGAAATGTCAATGTTCCACTGTCCAAGCCACCCTGCCGTTAAGGTTAAGCCAAGAGCGCGTTTTTCCCATTCCGCGTGGAAAAGAGGCTCTTTGCGTTCAGGTTCCGGATTGATTGGCCCCAAGCCATGCATTCCACCCAGATCATGCGCGCCGTTCATAATGTTTCTCCTGTCATGGATATCTCTGGTTCTTGTCTTACAAGGATTAGGCCGTTGGGTTTGATTCTCGTGCTTGCAGTCTTTCGGGCGTTAGCGCTTGTTCAACACCGATCATGGAATTTCGTGTCACAAGTTTTTCTAGTTCTGCTGTCGTCCACCCATCAGTACCTTCCGGGCGCTGGGGCAGAACAAGGAAACGCATTTCTGACGTTGAATCCCAGACCGAGATTTTCATATCTTTGGGAAGCGTTGTTCCAAATTCGGCCAAAACGCCTTTGGGGTCTGATACTGCCCGTGCCCGATAGGGAGCAGACTTATACCAGACTGGGGGCAAGCCAAGAACCGTCCAAGGGTAACAGGAACAAAGGGTACAGACGACAAGGTTATGGCGAGTATCGGTGTTTTCGACCACTTTCATATGTTCGCCCTGACGACCTGTATAACCCATGGAATGAATGGCTTTGTTGGCATCAGAGAGTAAAAGAGATTTAAAGTCAGGGTCTGTCCAGGCGCGGACAACAACTTTGGCACCGTTCCGGGGGCCGACTTTTGTCTCATAAGTCTCGATAATTTCATCTATGGCAGCGGGATCAACTAACCCTTTTTCAACAAGAAGCGATTCAAGTGCTTTGACCCTGAGTGCAGGATCAGAAGGTGGATCGGTATGGTCGTGTGAATGATCGTGTCCCATGGTACGTCCAGTTTTGTGTGTTTTTAATGGTGCTGATTTTTATGGCTTAGGAATTATGCTGGTGAAATTATGAGGCAAAAATTTTCATAAGTACAACATCATAAGTGCAATAGCGGTACTAAATAACGATTACTGATTTGACTTGTAATATGACGTTCCAATTATGGATCTTAATCACGTCAAAATCGTTGATAATTAATTCACTTCAGAACTTACTTCCATGATCAAGTTACGTAACCAAATATGGGCGGGATCATCGTGTCGTTTCTCATTCCAAATTATTGATGGACTAAAACGCTCAATTTCTAGCGGTAGTTCAAGTACTTCAACGGGCATTGACGTTGCAATCCGATTGGCGAGGCGGCGCGGAAGAGATAAAATCATATCGCTCTCGGCAACCAGTATAGGGGCGGCAAGAAAGTGCGGGAGCCTTACAGCTATCCGCCGGCTTAGATTTAGCTTTGCGAGGGCTTCATCCACGACATTTTTTCCATGGCCTGTAATTATGACTGATATATGTGATAAAGCGATGAAACATTCCAAGTTCCAGTGCTTGGAAAGTACAGGATGATCACGACGAACGAGGCAAACAAAATCTTCATTGTATAGTGATCGTTGATGGAAACGAGCAGGTAATTTATCATAAACGCCAATTGCTAAATCCACCTCTCCTTGCGCCACCAATTTCACATTATCACCGGATGGTGCAGCTATCTCTAAATCTAGGTTTGGTGCTAGCGTTGCTAACTTTGATAGCAACTTAGGCATTAATAACAATGACATATGGTCGTTAGCTGCAATAGATATGCGACCCGTAGTCTCACTAGGTGAAAAAATCGATGGGGCAACAATTTGTTTCGCTTCTTCGAGTAACTTTGCCACTGGCTCTGATAAGAACGCGGCCCGAGGCGTCAACTCCAAACCTTGGGCCGTGGGGATAACCAGTTTGTCACCTAACATACGCCGAAGGCGTCCCAAACCTCGGCTAGCAGCCGGTTGGCTAAGGCCAAGTTTTTGGCCAGCTCGCGTGACACTGCGCTCTTTTATTAAAGCGTCGAATAGCTTGAGAAGATTAAGGTCAACATGAGAGAAATTCACTTCGTGCATTCTGAGTATTCAATCTATGCATTTGGGTAATGTTGATATTATTTATATGATTTTAAATACGAAATCTACTTCGATTATACCATAGTGAGAGAAAATTATGACTAAAGCTGAATTATATGCTGTAAGCGGTGTTAGTGGACGTACTGGGGCGGCCGTGGCGCGTACTTTACTCGCAGCAGGTAAACGTGTGCGGGTGATCGTGCGCACCCCAGACAATGGTACTGTTTGGGCCAATCAAGGTGCTGAGGTCGCTGTCGCCAGTCTTACAGACATGTCAGCATTAAGTAGCGCACTATCAGGTGCCGCGGGCGCTTACATTATTAGCCCACCACAATACTCACAGGAAGATCTTTTTAAACAAGCTGAAATGATGGCTGATACGATTGCCGAAGCATCAATTAAAGCACAGTTACCAAAACTGGTTGCCTTATCCTCTATTGGAGCGGACAGATCGGAAGGTGTCGGTTGGATCAGCATGAACAGAACATTAGAGCAAAGCCTAGAACAAACAGGATTGCCCGTCACATTTCTACGTGCAGCCTATTTTATGGAAAACTGGATACCTATGATTCAATCCGCATTAAAGCAGGGGAGTTTATCCAGTTTCCTCGCGCCACTTGATAGGAAAATTCCGATGATAGCAACGGATGATATCGGCCGGATCGCTGCCGAAGCCTTTAATGAGGATTGGAATAAAGTGCGTGTAATTGAACTGGAAGGGCCTACGTCATACTGTCCCAATGATTTAGCAAGTAGTTTAACGCAACGTTTGGGGGAAGTTTTCGATATCAAAGCTATCCCTGAAACAGACTGGGCTACAGCGCTACAGGGATCAGGAATGTCAGAAATTGCTATAGGTGGTTTTATTGAAATGACGCAAGCTCTTAACTCTGGTCACATTGATTTTGTCGATAGTGCTGAAATTGATCGGCGAAAAGGCAGTATTACGCTTGATGATATCGTGACCGAAATATTGCCATAAGCTGTTTTCATTGATTTGAAACTTGGAATGCGCTTCATCTCAATTTTTAGGCTTATACACAATTACATAATTTCTGACTTTGTTTCGTTTCTTTTGCGACATTGATTAAAGGCCGATGCTCTTTTCCCATAAGAGCATCGGTCATGCATTTGTTGAGGTATTTATTATAATCCGATCCAGACCAATCCCGCTCCGCTAAGAGCTGAGATTAGAAGAACGCGGGTCAGGCTCCAATGGAGCTTCAGGATCAGAAAGCCACAGGCTGACGAGAGTAAAATAATCCGCCAGTCGAGTGAACTTAAATCAGGTATCCAGACATTGAAGGGACCGAAAGGTTCGGCCTCTACTTTGGCAAAGAAAACGTGTAAGCCAAACCAGATGGATAGATTTAAAATCACGCCAACGACTGCGGCTGCAATACCGCTCAACGCACTCCGTAGTCTTGGCTGAGTCCCAATCCAGTCAATGTATGGAGCACCAACAAAGATCCAAAGAAAACAGGGAGCAAATGTTACCCACAGCGTTACCAAAGCACCAAGTAACCCCAGAGTCAGGCCGCTTTCACGGTAAGCAGCAATAAACCCGACAAACTCTGTCACCAAAATCAAGGGGCCGGGAGTGGTTTCTGCTAGTCCTAGCCCATCCATCATTTCCCCGGCTGTTAACCAGCCAAAATGAACAACAACATCCTGTGACATATAGGCAAGAACAGCGTAAGCACCGCCAAATGTAACCACAGCGAGCTTGGAAAAGAAGATCCCGATGTCATTGAGGATCGACTGTGGCGCGAAGACGTTGAGCAAGACAAGCGGTGTTGCCCATATGACAAGCCACAAGATAATGGTTCCAAGGGTTTGCTTGAAATTACGGGTACGTTTTTTGATTTCTTCGGGGGCGCTTATATCAGCATTGTTGCGCAGGAAACCAAAGAGGGCAGCAACGACAATGATCATGGGGAAGGGGAGATTCAAAAAGAAAATGCCGATAAACGCTAGCCCAGCAATAATCCAGTGTTCTGGCAAATGTAGGACTTTTTTTGCGACGCGGTGAAGGGCCTCGATAACAATAATCAAGACACAGGCTTTCACACCGAGGAACAAGGCACTTACAAGTGGGACATCGCCAAAAAGGGCATAGATCGTGGCAAAGGCCAGCACGACCAGTGCGCCGGGGATAACAAAAAGTAATCCTGACAATAAACCTCCAACAAACCCGTGTAGTCGCCACCCCGTGTAGGTGGCAAGCTGCATGGCTTCTGGTCCGGGCAGAAGCATACAAAAACTAAGTGCGTTGAGATATTGTCGTTCGCTTAGCCAAGGCCGCTCTTCGACAATCATACGATGCATTAAGGCAATCTGAGCTGTTGGACCGCCGAATGACAGCAGTCCAATCTTGAGCCAAACATGAAACAACTCCCCCATAGAGGGATGAGCAGAGGCAGCCGATGCTGTCTCTTGGGATGTTATTTCTGATGATGCGCTACTATTTTTTGTCATATTGTTTTCTATAGAGGACATGGCTCAATCCCCTGTTGAGGGGCGTTGGGAATTGGGTGTAGGCCAATCATGGCTTTCGCTAGTGGCATCGCGCGCCCAACGATAAAAGGCATCATAGAGCGCCATGCCAGCATCCAGTTGTTGTAGATCGTCACGATACATGCGTGATAACCCCAGAGATGCAGCAAGAAGCCCCGAAGCTTCCGGGGCCAAATCATGTCGGTTGGTATCTGCGCCTCGAACAATTGTTGCCAACCGCTTGAGAGGTTCTGTTTCAAGGCAGAACTCTTCTATCATCGTATCAAAGGTGCATTTCTCGCCACGATGGCTCCAATAAACATCTTCAACATCAAAGGGAGTAGCATTGAATTTCTCTGCTACATCCAAAACTTCAGATGCTGTTACATAAAGAATTTGGGCATTGCGGTCGATAAAGCGACGGATTAACCAGGGGCAAGCTAGACGGTCAATCTTGGGGCGCAATCTGGTCACCCATACGGTTCGGCCCTCGATATTCCTATCTGGAATTCTCTCTACAGGAACCAGTGGATTGTTTGTTTCTTCCCACCCGAGAAACCCGCCTTCCAAGCTTTCCGTTCTTATACCATGGTCGCGCAAGATAGCAGCGGTTCCCTGACTGATCTTTTTCCCCTTGTGACAGGTGACGACCACATGTTGATTTTGCAGGGATGGTGCCAAGGCAGCGATGCTTTGAAAGGGGTAGCGAAAAGATTGAGGAATAAGTCTTGGATCTTTGGCAAAGTCTTCGTCAATGCGAAGGTCGATAATAACGGGAGCGTCCGGTGTGCCGATGAGGCGGGATAATTGAGATACTTTAATTTCATTTGGTGATGGCATAGCGCATCCTCTCACACATTCGGTGTTGAATTAGGATGCGAAACTTAGGCTGTCGCCTCACGGGGTGTTCGCAACCCCATGTCACAATTCTACGCGGTTATTTCCTGAGGTCAATCGAGCTTTGCTGAAAGTTTAAATTTAGTATTGTCATAAGGGCCTTAGATAATACTAAGGCCCTTATGAAGCTTAGGTGTTTTCCTATAAAGTTAGCCAGGCTGTAAAGGCATAACCCGATACGATTGCGCCAAAAAGGCCGAGCAGAAGATAGAGGACGAAGACGGGTTTCTTGACCAGTGCATAGACACCCATTGCTGCTGGGATGGATGAAACTGATCCCGCGAGCATAAAGGTCATGCCTGTACCTGCGCCCATGCCGAGTTCAATCAAGCTGTTGATCGTTGGAATGGCGGCATAGCCGTTCAGATAGGCCGGAATACCAACAAGGGCCCCTAGCGGAATAGACCACCATTGCTCGTCCCCAAAAAGCAGCGCAACTTTATCGACAGGTAAATAGGCAACCATCAGGCTTTCGAAAAGGAAAGCGAGGGCCAGCCACTTGAAAAGGAACCAGCCATTTGTCATCGCTTCTGTCTTGAAGGTTTCCGTACGCTTGGGATCTTGCCAGAACTTCCAGTAAATTGTTGTGTCAGGCTTTTTGTTATCGTCTTTTTGATCAGTGCCACAGCTTGTGGCGCAGGACGATCCGCAACCACTTGCTGTTTGCGGACGCATGATTTCCTGAAAATAACCCGCCCGGACCATCAGGTAAGCGATAATGCCCCCCGTTGTTCCCATCAAAAAGGCTGCAATGGTTTTGAAGGTTGTGAACTCCAGCCCAAAAACGGCGCTGGTCAAAATAAACATTTCCGGATCCATGAGGGGAGAGGAAATCCAGAAGGCCATGACCGGGGCCAGGGGAACGCCTGCCCGTAGGAGACCGGCAATCAACGGAATAACCCCACAGGAACAAAAGGGAGATAGCGTGCCAAATAATGCAGCAATGCCAATACTGACGATGGGATTTCCCGATGTTGTCGTATTGATTTTGCTGTCGAGATTACTCGCCTTGGTATAGGCCGCGACACCAATCGAAAGTACAATAAAGGGAAGAATGGCGACAATGTTTTTTGCACTAAAAACAATCGAAGGCCAAAGCTGACTTTGATCGAGAATGGCAATCAACACGAGGGTAAGCAAAAATGCGAGGATAACTTTATCCAGCCGCAAGTTGTTCCATTTTGTTATTTCAAGGAAAGACATAACATTACCTTATTTCTGGAATTATCGAAATATTTAAGCAAGCTTTATTCAACATGGATCTCTTCTTCTAAATTATGGTCTTATTCGTTCAGAGGTTAAATTCTCTAGGACTAAGTTCTCTTAGGTTAAGTTCTGAGTTAAGTTTGGGGCTCAAGCTTCTTGAAGCCCATTACAGCAGTCTTCCATCAGATAATCCAACAGACTGTTTGTTAGTTGATAATCCAGTCGGCACCGTAAGACCCGACCTTCACGTGACTGGATCAGAAGTCCCGATGTCATCATGTGTGAGATATGGTGTGATAGTGTGGAATGTGGCATATCCAGCTCTTTTTGAATATCGCCAACCGCAAGCCCTTCGTCCCCGGCCTTAACCAGCAGGCGGAACATTGCCAGACGTGCCGGATTACCAAGTTTTGAAAGACAGACTGCTGCTTTATCCAGTTCCATATCATCCTCAGATATTATTTCTATATTTATCGAAATAATATCTGAGGGGCTGTTTGTCAAGTCATCACATACAGATCATGTTTGATTGAAGGGGGTTTTTATATATTAGCGCTTTGAAAAACGCAGGTTATGGAAGAGGGTGAGTTTCTAATCTCTGTGGCTGCCAAAGATAGTATGCTGCCTGCTAGCAAGGTTTTTTGACCTTGGTCGCGATTTTACTGGATATGATTGTTCTTAATACCGTGATAACGCGACGTATCAGGTCGTGTGCAGTCTTACTACGTTCTGTTCGGGCTATATGTTCATATGAATTGCGTGGATGTAACATGAGTATCTCCTTTTCATTAAAAAGAACTATCTCATAGTTATAATTTTTGTATAATTGGTGTGATTTAAACAACACCTTTCAAAGTTTTGGTATAATGCGTCTTGATGATCTCAGGTTCTTTGTGCGTGTGGCAACTCTGGCGAACCTCTCTGCTGCGGGGCGAGAGTTTGGTCTGTCACCGTCTGCGGCCAGTGCACGATTGGTCACGCTGGAAAAGTCTGTTGGCAGTCAATTGATGTCGCGGACAACGCGATCAATTGCGCTAACAGAAGCGGGGCAGGTCTTTAAAGGTCATGCCGAAGCTGCGTTGAATGAAATAGACACAGCGATAGATCGTATGGATGAAACGGCCAGTGAGCCGCGGGGGCACCTAAAAATTTCATGTAATATGTTTTTTGGTCGAAAGCATATTCTTCCCTTTCTCAACGAATTTACCGAACGCTATCCAAAAATTACTTTGGAGATGAGTTTTTCTGATCGTCTCGTGGACATGATTAAAGAGGGATATGATCTGGCAATTCGAGCGGCTAAATTACCTGATTCAACTTTGCGGGCACGAAAGCTTGCAGGTAACCCAAGAGTATTGTGTGCTTCACCGGAATATTTGGCCAGAAAGGGTTCCCCGACCTGTCCTGCTGATTTAAAGAAGCACGATTGCATCGGGGTGAGCTTTATGCCGACCTGGTATTTTCAGGGGGGTAATAAAGAAATTAGCTGCTCTATAGAATCTTCAATTACTGGGGACACAGGTGATTATGCCTATGATGCCGCTTTGCATGGTTTGGGCTTAACAGTCAAATCGGTGGCGCATGTTTGGGAAGATCTTAGGGATGGGCGTTTGGTCGAAGTGATGACTGACTACCCTGTTGCTCGATCCGGCGATGTCTGGGCTGTTTATCCCCCTGGCAACTATACGCCTTCGAAAATAACGGCATTGATTGATTTCTTGCGGGAAAAATATGGATCTCCTCCTTATTGGGAAACAGATTATCGAACAGCATCAACGCAGTCGAAGTGATAAATATATAAAAGAAAGGCTAGCCTCTCGGGCTAGCCTTTCTTTTATAGTGATAGTACTTTTTATCAGAATTAGTCCGCTTTTCCACCGTGTTTGCTGGACCATTCGTTTGGACTGCTTAGGAATGAACGAACAGTGACAAGGTTATCATTTTCGAGATAACCTTTTTCTTCGGCAACTTTTAAGGCATCCCACCAAGTGGCGAGAGCATGAAGTGTCACGCCTTCTTTGGCTAGGTCGCTTACAGACTGTGGATAGATGCCATAGTGGAAGAACACGAAGGTATGGTCACATTTACCGCCTGCGTTGCGGATTGCTTCGACAAAGTTAAGCTTTGAGCCGCCATCGGTTGCAAGGTCTTCAACCAGAAGAACGCGGCTGCCTTCTTCCATGTAACCTTCGATCTGGGCGTCACGTCCAAAACCTTTTGGTTTTTTGCGAACATAAAGCATCGGCAGACCCATGCGTTCTGCAATCATTGCCGCAAAAGGAATGCCCGCGGTTTCTCCGCCAGCAATAGCATCAATTGATTCATAACCGATATCACGTTGGATCAGTTCAACGGCCATGTCCATCAGCTTCGCACGGGCGCGGGGGAAAGAGATAATCTTCCGGCAATCAACATAAACAGGACTGATGCGACCAGATGTAAAAGTAAATGGGTCTTCCGGACGGAAGAGAACAGCTTCGATTTCCATCAGAATTGAGGCTGTTGTTCTGGCGGTTTCGGTAATTTTGCTCATCGAGTATCCGATCCTTGGGTCAGTTGCCGATAGCTCTTTGTTCACAGCTATCCGAATAATTTTGATCTATTTACCTCTTGCGTTGCCCTGCTGCAATATTTTTCCCCCTTGAGGAACACAAGTCAAAAAACATTCATGTAAGTAATAGCATCCTAAGATGAGACTGGTTATCTTGTTTCAAAGCTGTATTTGCCAAACGAGACCTGTTCGCGAGGAAGAATGTCTGAAGGTTCTGAAAAGAGTAATAACCAAGATAACCAAGATACTGTCTTGGTTTGGCGTGAAGATGATATTGCGACGGTTGTTTTGAACCGCCCAGAAAAACTGAATGCTTTTAATTTAACTATGTGGCAAGACCTTGGGACTGTCATGCTTGAACTCGGGGCTGATGAGACATTGCGGTGCATTGTCATTCGGGGCGCTGGGGGGAGAGCCTTTGCCGCAGGGGCAGATATTGCAGAGTTTCAGAAGGTTCGCTTTTCGTCACAACAGGCTGCTGATTATGCGAAGCCAATGGACCGCGCGGCAGATGCCATTCGTCAATGTCCACACCCAACCCTCGCCTTTATCGAAGGGGCGTGCATGGGCGGTGGGCTGGAAATTGCCGCGCAGTGTGATCTCAGGATAGCCAATCGTTCTGCAAGGTTTGGTATTCCGGTCAACAAAATCGGGAACGTGCTGCCTTACCCGGCGATGATTGCTTTGGTGGGGCTGGTCGGACGAAGCGTCACAATGGAACTTCTTTTGGAAGGTCGCATTTTCTCGGCCGAAGAAGCATATATAAAAGGGCTGATTGGCCGAATTGTCGAAGATGATATTGCTGAAGCGGAAGTTTATAATTCTGCGAGACGTATTGCAGAAGGCGCGCCGTTGGTGGCGCGTTGGCATAAAAAACATTCTTCACGGGCGCAAGACGCAACGCCTTTGACGACGGAAGAACTGGCTCAACCCTTTCTTTGTTGTGATACTGCGGATTATAAAGAAGGGATTGCTGCGTTTCTTGAAAAGCGAAAACCAAGGTTCACAGGTGCCTAGAAATAATGAAGATTGGTCAGAGTTGTATTTGCAGTTTGATTCTCTGGTGGGTTTTTCTGCGCACCCCATTGGGGATATTTAATTATGGTATCCGGCGCCTATCCAAGCTTTAATCGCTATCTTAATATCGATTAAAATGATTATACTTAAAGGGCTTTGTCGGAAGTTGTTCTCGCGGTGTTTTTGAATTGGCTGGTTTTGTATGTATAAAATGCTGGATCTGACTGAGATCCCAGAGAGTTCTCCGGTATTTTTTATGGCTTCCTATTATGATCGGTTGCCGAGATTAGGACCCAATGATTCGGAACAGTTACCTCTCCCTCTATGGTCAGACTTTAATCCGGTAGAAATACGAAAAATTTTAGCTTGGACAATGGTGATCCAGCGAAATGAGGCCAGCCCGTCCGGTCATCTTATCAAACTTGAGGGCGATAAAATAATAGAAGCTTCCGGTGTCAATTCCATGGGGAAAACGTTGGCTGAAGCGTTCGATCCTGAAATGGCCCAGATTAAGTGGCAAGAAATGGAAGATGTGGCGCAGCAGCGGCGTACATCCTTTACCCTAAGTCCTGTCCCCCGATCAGATCGGTCTTTTATTGATCTGTATCGTGGATGTTTCCCCTTTTGTGATGCGCAGGGTGATGTTTGCCGTCTGGTGATTATCGTTGCGCCGGTGAAAGATGTTGTGCGGTAATCGTGTGCAGGCCGTTTTTAAGACCCGAAGATTAGAATAGTTTCATAACGGCTTCGCCATGACCAACGAGTTGTCCATGTTGGTTTTTGACATCACAAGTCAAAAATTTGATATGTTTGCCACCACCTTTTAAAATGCCTGTTGCGACTAATTTATCATCGACCTTAGCAGCCGAAGTAAATTGCGTGTTGAGGGAGAGGGTCACGGCACGACGGCGTTTTTCTGGGTCTGGATTGTGGATCAATGTGTAGCCACAAGCTGTGTCAATTAGGGTCGCGAGAACACCACCATGCATAATTCCTGCGCTGTTTAAGTGGCAGTCAGCAATAGTCAGGGCAATGCTGGCTGATCCTTCGGTCCACTCAGCAAGGCTATAGCCCATATGTTGCCCAAAATTACTCAATTTTTCTTGTGTGGTATCCTGTGTATTTGATTTTTTCATGACGATTCCGCTAAGTACAAATTGTTATGGGTTACTGGTGTTCGTCGAAATGAGGGTGCTAAAAGTTATCTTTGATTGGAAGAATATTGGTGTTTTTGAGTTCTTCCATGACAACGTAACTATGGGTTTGGGAAACCCACGGTGTTGCCGCTAGTTTATCCCCTAGAATACCACGATATTCGGCCATGTCAGCCGCACGAACTTTGATTAGATAATCAAAGCCACCGGACACCATATGACATTCCAAAACTTCTGGGATTGCCATAATGGATTTCTTGAATTCTTCAAACGCTGCCGAGGTGGTTCGTTCAAGCGTGATCTGGACGTAAACCAATAGATTTGCGTTTACCTTAGCTGGATTAAGCCAAGCCATATATCCCTTGATATAGTTACTTTGTTCTAGCCTTTTAACCCTTTCTAGACAGGGCGTGGGGCTAAGATTAACCCGACGAGCAAGTTCGACGTTAGAGACACGGCCATCTTCTTGCAAGACGCGCAGGATATTACGATCTATTCGATCCAGCTTTCTTTCACTCATACAGATTATATAACTAGTAAATAGGAAATTTACTAGAGATAATATTGTATATTTTGTGAATTTGGCAGCATATATCGCTAGTGTTAGTGTATATTACTCATAGATATGAATACGAAATACGCGCCTGAACGCGGTATCTGGGATTTACTGACATGATTATCGATAAAGAACTGGCTCATGCTACGCCTTTAATGGAGGCCTTGCGTCTTGCTTATCGTATGGATGAAACGCAAGCGGTAACCGACTTGGTTAATGCGCTTGATTTACCAAGTGATGCACTGGACAGGATTTCGGCTCGTGCGCGTGATCTAGTGAAGGAAGTTCGAAAATCGCGTGTAGGACAAGGGGGCATCGACGCCTTCATGCACGAATTTGAACTGTCGTCAAAAGAAGGCGTTGTCTTGATGTGTCTGGCCGAGGCATTGCTTCGGGTTCCCGATAGCGAAACAATCGATAAACTGATACGGGACAAGCTTTCTTCGGCTGATTGGGAGGCACACCTGGGTCACAGTGATTCCCTGTTCGTGAATGCGTCTACATGGGCGTTGATGCTAACGGGCCGTGTGGTGAAGATCAAAAAGGAAGAAAGCAACGATTTTTCTGGCCTGTTACAAAGAATGGTTCAAAAAAGCGGAGAGCCTGTTATTCGTAAGGCTGTACGACAGGCAATGAAAATTTTGGGCCGTCAGTTTGTCATGGGACGCGGTATCAAAGAGGCTTTGAACCGCGCTATTGACGACGAGAAAAAAGGCTATCGCTATTCTTACGATATGCTTGGCGAAGGCGCACGTACGATGCCTGATGCCGATCGTTATTTCGAAGCCTATCGTGCTGCCATTGCTGGAATTGGAAAAGCAGCGGCAGGAAGAGGCCCTATCAATTCTCCGGGTATTTCTATCAAATTATCTGCGATCCATCCTCGGTATGAATTTTCCCATCGTAGCCGTGTCATGAGCGAAGTTGTCCCACGCCTGAAAGAGCTGGCCTTGGATGCCAAGAAATATGACATTGGTTTAACTGTTGATGCAGAAGAAGCTGATCGTCTTGAAATTTCGTTAGATGTTCTTGAGGCTGTTTCCGGCGACCCTGATCTCAACGGGTGGAATGGGCTTGGATTGGCGGTACAGGCCTATCAGAAACGTGCCCCATTTGTGATCGACTGGCTTGCTGATATGGCACACCGTCATGGACGACGTTTGATGGTCCGCCTGGTTAAGGGCGCTTATTGGGATACCGAGATTAAAGTTGCGCAGGAAGAGGGACAAGAGGGTTACCCCGTCTATACCCGCAAGGTTTCTACGGATGTGTCTTATCTGGCTTGTGCCCGCAAGATGCTGGCCGACCCCGAAGCTTTTTATCCGCAATTTGCATCTCATAATGCGCATACCATTGCTTCCATTATGGAGATGGCGGGGCCAGAACAGGATTTTGAATTCCAACGACTGCATGGCATGGGCGAAGCACTGTATGATCAAGTGGTTGGTTCGGCTGGCAAGGGACACCCGGTCAGAATATATGCACCTGTTGGTAGCCACGAAGATCTGTTGGCTTATCTTGTTCGAAGATTATTGGAAAACGGGGCAAATTCATCTTTTGTGAACCGAATTCAGGATGAAAAGCTGCCAATAGACGAGATCATTGCAGATCCTATTCTAAAGGCGCGTGGCCTGTTTAACATTCCGCATCCACAAATTCCTTTGCCATTACACATGTTTGGCACAGAGCGTCACAATTCAAAAGGTCTTGATCTTTCTGATGCGGTCCAATTGTCCAAACTTGGAACAGAAGTCCGCAAATTTGCGAACGAAGGTTGGCAAGGTGCTCCGATTATTGGTGGTGCCGAACAGGTGGGGATAATGCACGCTGTAACATCACCAAGTGATCGTCGGAACAATGTTGGCGAAATTGCTTGGGCTGCTACTGAACAGGCCGAGAATGCTTTGGCCCGTGCCGATCGTGCTTGGTGGGGATGGGATCAGACCCCGGCAACGGTTCGGGGTGACTGCTTGGAACGTATGGCAGACTTGCTGGAAGAAAATACAGCGGAATTCATCGCCTTGTGCATGCGAGAAGCGGGCAAAACTACGGCTGATGCTATTGCCGAAATTCGCGAAGCAGTCGATTTTTGTCGTTATTATGCGGTGAAGTGCCGTCAGGATTTTGGCGATCCGCTTGTGATGCCTGGACCAACGGGCGAGCGAAACGAATTGTCCATGCATGGGCGGGGTGTTTTCCTTTGCATTAGTCCTTGGAATTTTCCTTTGGCAATCTTCTTGGGGCAGGTATCTGCGGCCTTGGCTGCGGGGAATGCGGTGATTGCAAAACCGGCTGAACAAACAAGTCTTGTGGCTGTTAAAGCTGTGAAGCTTTTTCATCAAGCAGGTGTTCCGGGTGATGTCTTGCATCTTTTGCCCGGGGATGGGCCGACTGTGGCTGGGCCGCTTTTATCAGATGATCGCATCAAAGGCGTCGCCTTTACCGGATCAACAGAAACGGCCAAACTTATCCAGCGGGCTCTGGCTGCGCGTGAAGGGGAAATCGTTCCGCTTATTGCCGAGACCGGTGGTCAGAATGCTATGATTGTGGATTCAACCGCATTACCTGAACAGATTGTGCGGGATGTGCTGGCATCTTCGTTCCAATCTGCGGGACAACGCTGTTCTGCTCTGCGTGTTCTTTTCTTACAAGAGGATGTGGCGGATAAAATCCTCGCCATGCTTGCCGGGGCAATGGATGAATTGACGATAGGGGATTCATCTCAGCTTTCGACTGATGTCGGACCTGTGATTGATGAAGACGCTGCAGCAATGCTAAATGCCCATATTTCTCGTATGAAAACGGAAGCAAAGGTTATACGCGAACTTCCTCTTCCATCCGGTATATCGAACGGGACATTTGTCGCACCAGTTGCCTTTGAAATAGAGGGGCTACATATGTTGAAAAAGGAAGTCTTCGGTCCGGTCCTACACGTTATTCGCTATAAGGCTTCGGAGCTGGATAGTATTATTGATCAGATTAATAACTCTGGCTTTGGACTGACACTGGGTATCCATAGTCGTATCGATGAAACCGTGGATTACATTGCGCGCCGTGTTCGGGTTGGGAATACCTATGTAAATCGTAACCAGATTGGGGCGATTGTCGGGGTGCAGCCCTTTGGCGGCATGGGATTGTCTGGAACAGGACCCAAAGCGGGTGGTCCCCGGTACCTCCACCGTTTTGCAACGGAACATTCTATCTCGATTGATACAACAGCAGCAGGCGGAAATACCTCGCTCATGACACTATGATTTTTATGGGCTGATTTTTGTTCGTGAAAATTAAAGAACCCGGTTGTTGTCCTTATCTGGATGGCTGCCGGGTTTTTTATTGCCTTACGTATCTTATGAACTATCTTGGTGTTGCTTTTCACTGATGGCGCATGAAGAAACGGATACGCAATTTGCATGAAGATGACCTGACAGAGTTTGTACAAGCTGCTATTCGTGCGGATGAGAAGCCCCTCTGGTTTGCTCAACCCCGATTTTCCCATGTTTGGCATCAGGAATATAGATCTCCGACTACAAAGCTCTTCTTGTTTGCTGCAATTCTCGCCGTTTTATTGAATGTTATGGCTTTTATTTTTTTCAGTCTGTCGACGATTTTAAACATTATTCTTATCGTTGCGATAGGGAGTGTTATCCTCAGGTTTTGTTGGATCTATTATTTGGGCCGCCGGCTGGTTTATGTTTTGACATCTAAACGGTTGGTGTTTTTCCTCGAATCATCCAAACCAATTGAATACAAATCCTTTCCTTTAGATAAGCTCGGTGAACCAAAATTAACCAGAGGAGCTGACGGATACGATGATATTTTTTTTTCGGGTGTTAATGAGTGGGTATTCGGTATATCGGAAGGTGGGAATGTCGAGACTGTGATGCTTAAAATCAGGAACATTTCAGGGGAGTAGGTCAAACAGCAATAAATCTAAATGCATCTATTCATTATTCCTAAAAGTTTATTTGGGTAAAATTATAGTAAATGAGGCATTGGTTAGGGGGAGACCTGACCACAAAAGAAGGTATTCGGCTTATGGAAAAAGCAGCTCGTGATTTACTTTATAGCGAAAGTCCAAATTGGCTTAATAGAAGTCGAATAGAGCTAATGGATTCATTGTTGAAAAATACCCCCATTGTTGAGGGACCATTACTGGAAATTGGTGCAGGCAGTGGACATGCTATTGAAAAATTATCAAAATATGGCCCGGTTGATGCGATAGATGTTGCCCCTGAATCGTGGCCTTTAATTCAGCAGAAGCCTGTAAGAAATCTGTACACATCAGCGATCCCCAACGACAAGATTGAAGAGAATTATAGCGCTATAGTTGGACTGGAAGTTCTCGAACATATCAAGGATGATAAATTGGCTTTACAATGGTTGGTTGATCATTTGATGCCAGGTGGTTTATTGCTTTTGTCTGTACCCGCATATTCGTGGCTTTGGGGCCCTCACGATATTGCTAATCATCACTTTCGACGTTACACGCGATCACGTCTTTTAAAATTGCTTCCGTCTAATCTTGAACTTGTCAGGAGCGGTTATTTTATGACGGCTCTTTTCCCTTTAGCAGCGATCGCTCGACTTTGTTATAACGCGAAGAACAAAACCACAGAGCAGGGCTCAATGCCTATTAAACAAAAATCATCTTTACCTTATGTGGTTGACCTGACTTTTGGTAAGATTATGTCCGTCGAGGCGTACCTTGCAGGAAAAGGAATATCATGCCCTTATGGTATGACAATTTATTTATTTGCACGTAAGCCATATCATAATTAAACAAATGAAGTTTAAAGAAAATTCGTAGGAAAATTTCATATAATTATGGGGCCTAAGAGGCTTCTATACGTTTAGTCTTTTTGATTTGGGTTTAAATTCTCCAACGTCAATTCGACATGAATAAAGCTACCTCCGCAAAGGAAACTTTATTTAGGCGTATCAAAAGAATGTAGTATGGATTTCCGTTCATTTGAACAAAACAAAATCACGATAATACAGCTACCCTAACCTTAAAAATGATAGCTCAAGGCAAAACAATAATAGAATATATATGGGCACTACGATAGCTAAATATGGAGAATTAAAGAATGCCTTTATGGGAGCTGTTGCAGCAGCTGTATAGTAACGAAATTATTGGTTTAATAGGTGGTGGCATTTTCTTTGGTTCTTGGGTTTTACAAGCTTGGGAAACTCGTCAGGCAGGAAAACCTGTTGTTTCGCCCTACTTTTTTCTATTACGAGCGATAGCTTCGTTGCTAATGGCTTTTGAAGCAATAAGGGTTGGTTCTTTCTCAATTTTTATTGTTATGGCAGCAACTTTGGTATTAATACTATACAATCTTAGGTTGTCTTTAAAAAAGAGGAGCAGATAAGTTTTTGAATAATTTCAACGGTATTGCCCTTTTTCAACAATGCGATCTATCACATATTTTTGTTGCTCATTAATACGTGTCGATTGAAGTAACTCAGCTACAAATCCTACACTTAAAACCTGTGTGCCCGTCACAAACAATAAAATTCCAATTAAAAGTAATGGTCGATCCCCAATCGGCCCCATACCTAAAAACCAAAGAACAGTAAGATAAATGATAAAGGATGCTCCTAAGATACAAAGGGGTAAACCAAACATAGCAAAAAAATGGAGTGGTCTTGCGTTATACGTTGTCATCATCTTGACAGTAAACATATCAAGTAACCCTTTAATTATCCTCTCTGTTCCATACTTAGAAACTCCATGTTCCCTAGGGTTATGATGAACAGAAATCTCTGTTCCCCTGTAACCCGCGGAATGAAGGATCGCAGGTGTAAAACGATGCATTTCGCCATAAAGATTAAGGTGCCCAGCTGCTCTTTTGCTATAGGCTTTAAAGCCGCAGTTAATATCATGAATTTTAATGTCGAATAACTTTGAAGTCATCCAGTTAAATACTTTCGATGGTATCTTTTTCCCCAAAGGATCTTGGCGACTCTTTTTCCAACCAGATACATAATCATATCCTTCAGAAATTTTGTTAAGGAAATTTGGTATCTCAGCAGGATCATCTTGTAAATCAGCATCCATTGTAATGATGACTTGCCCCTTCGCTTCGAGAAATCCAGCAGAAATTGCAGCAGCCTTTCCAAAATTTCTTGTAAAGCGAATCAAACGAACACGGTCATTTTTTTTACTTAATTTCTCAATAATCTTAGCGCCGTTATCTGTACTGCCATCATCAACAAAGATAATTTCATACGAGATATCTAATATAGTAAAGGCTTTATCGACTTTTTTACTTAAAGTCTCTAGCGTATCTTGTTCGTTTAAAAAGGGAACGACAATAGATATAAGTTGGTATTGGGAGTCCATTAGTAATAACCCAGGAAAATAATTTGCCATTAAGTCGCTTAGAGTTCCGCTATAACATATAGGATTAATTATACTTTCATAATCAACACTATATAGTTCACGCTAAGAAGATTTATGAAAATTCTATATCAGTGCTGATTAACGGAGAATAAATTTCTTGCAGGTTAGATCAAATGATCATTCCCACATAGCGGTATGTTTATTGTCTAGTATGATTCCAATTATTATTGGTGCTTATACATTGTCCGAACCTTTTGGACGAGATCAGGGGATTCATGCAACTATTGCTTTTTCGTTACAAAGTGGTTTAACGACATACCTTGATGTTTTTAATATTAAACCACCTATGACGACAGCTATGCATTGGCTTGCGTTAGAAATCTTTGGACACTCTATTTTTTCGATTAGATATCTTGACATGTTATTCGTAATGCTTGGCATGGCGTGTTTGACTTCGTCAATTTTAAGGTTGGGGTACGAAAAAATAATAGCACTTGGTGCTTCGGTTGGTTTTTCCTCTATGTATTATTCTTTGACATATTGGGAACATGCTCAAACAGATGAGTGGGCAATAATATGCATAATTATTTGCTTTTTTTTTCTCACTGTTAGCTGGAAATATAGCGTTAGCTATAAGAGATTTATTTTTATCTTCCTTGCTGGTGTCTTCATTGGAATAGGATTTAGCTATAAATACACAATTGCTGTTACAGGAATATTAGTTTTTACACCGCTTCTTGTTAAGGAAGATAGTATTCAATTCTATTGGAGAGATCTTTTTTGGTTTATAGTCGGGGGGGGCGTCTTTTTATGCTTCATCATTATCATACTTTTAGCCACAGATAGTTTTGTACCTTTTATTGAAATACAAAACTTTTTACGAGGTTATTTAAATTACAATGGCAGTATGTTGCACCTCTTGAGTGCTCCTGTGACGATTGCTTTAGGTCATTCAATAGTTAATGGTACCCTAGTCCTTTTTGGGGCCGGAATGGTTGTTGCAGGATTTTTTCGGCAAAAGACCAACACACTCCATGTTACTGCTATCATACTAACGCTATGTGGTGGTCTATCTGGTTATGTACAGGGGAAGGGATTCATATACCATTTTATTCCGATTTTATTTGGTTATTCATTATTCTTTGGTTACGCAGTTAATGAAGTTTTGATCATTATCAAAAAACGTTTCAATATTAATTTTAACTACCTGATATCATCTTTCGTTCTCGTCGTTATTGTTATTTTAGATACAGGTACTCTTAGAATAAATACTTTCTCCCTTCGAGATGCTTTCGAAAAAACACCATTAGAAACTCGTTTCAATAGATATGATATAAATGCGGATTACAGCTTTCCTGACACGTTAAAATTTAGCAATATGTTGTCTGAAATTCGTCAGCCAGATGAAGATATATTTATTTGGGGCTATGAAACAGGATTGTATTTTTTACAAGAGACCCCTCCAAAATACCGCTATCCTTATATATGGCCGTTTTCGGTTAATTTTTATGATGGACGCTATACCAGTGACTTATTGGATAGATTAAAGCGATCTCCGCCAAAGTATTTTGTTGTACAAAAAAATGACGCTACGCCGTGGGTAACTGGTCATGGGTTAGATAGTCAGAAAATTTTACAAAATCATCTTGACGTAAATAATTATCTTATTGAGAATTATGAAAAAATTCTTCAAACAGACCGCTTTAATCTCTGGGAAAATAATAACAAACAACAGTGAGCCGTTAGCTTGCTCTGCACTTCAATTCGCTTAAATTGGATTGTCTTCGGGCTGCTTTATTGTCGGCTAGCCCCATGTGAAAAATAAGATTGTTTTGCCGGACTCAATGGGTAATTGGTTAACGATATTGGCCATGAGGATGGCATTAGCTCGTCCTTAATAGTACTAGTGGTGAGCCGTAGTTTTTTTGAATACTTTGATAGAGAGAGACTAGTGACAAAAGCAGACTATTCTTTTGGAGGTTGCGAAAGGAGATGGAGCTATTGGTATGCTTGCTGAAATGATTAGGTTGCATTTTTAGGTAAGAAATAATGCAAGAATTATGATGTTCTCTGCTTATTAATTGCTGCTGTAACATTCTCAGCGTCGTAAATTCCCTTAAAGCCCTTTTTCACTTCGTGTACGGACTTGTTTCTTGATGAACGTCCATCTCGGTCATTGTTGGAAATGGTCGTTATTAATGTTTTTGTGAAATAGACATTCCCAGTGCCGTCTTTGTTTTCGGCATTTTCTACAAATTCCAATTTATCCAGATCATAACTTTCAACAGATTTGTCTTTGTAATCGTTGATAATCAATAATCGCTTGTCCGTAATCGCGTAGTAAGTTTGTTCTGCACGCTGTCTGGCTTCAGCTGGTTTATTCAAGAGCTTTCGGGCGATGAAAAGAAGCGGTAACGCAAAAAAGACGAGTGCGAGTGCGGGTAAATTCCCACTGGAGAAGCTTGTGTATATGACGCCTAGTATCCATAAAACGATCAAACCGATTATGACTTTTCCGGCAATTGCTGCTTTGATTTTCTTTCTGTAAAAACGCTCGCTTACTGGGCGATCCGCCCAAATCAGTTGTTCATTCTCGATAAGTTCGGAACGGACGCGCTCCAATGGATCGTTACTCAATCTGATAAATTCCGTGTTTATAGGTTACCAAAGCTCTTTTCCTAAGATCTACCTATACGTTATTTTGTTATCCATAGCTATATTGAACACGGAATAATTCTTGCTATCACAAGGGAAGGTTTCTAAATTGTGCGAAATCTTTTTTGTGGAAAAACTTTGAAATGACGCCCAAAGATATCTGGTCGAGAGTAACTGTTTTAACGGTTACTCATAATGGTGGTGAAGTCATCGGTAACATGTTGAAAACGGTACCTTCCCAGATGCCGTTAATTGTTGTTGATAATGCATCAAGCGATGACACACTTGATATCGTTCGGGCAGTCGCACCTCAGGCTCGGTTAATCCTGAATGAAGTGGGGCTGGGGTACGGTAATGGTATGAATTGCGGTTTGCACAATGTGGAAACTGAATTTGCATTGCTTGTTAACCCTGATTCAATTCTTAGTGAAGATGCAATCATTAAATTAATCGAAGCCGCAGATCAGTTCCCGGATGCAGGATTATTTGGACCAGCTATTCTTAATCCAGACGGGTCAGTTGAACTTTCGCATGATGTGAATTTGTTTAACAGAGGCGCCTTGGGTAAACGTGTTGGCGAAATCCATCCTGAAGGCCCTTTAAGCGCTGATTTTGTGACCGGGGCAGTTATGTTATTGCGCATGGATGCTGGTCGCGCGGTTAATTTTTTCGATCGGGAAATTTTCCTTTATTACGAAGATGATGATATTTGTATGCGTCTTCGTAAGGCTGGTTACGGTATCGTTCATGTGCCTGATGCAGTGATTACGCATATCGGTGGTGGGTCGGTGCGACCAAACAGGGCGTATTACTGGGAAAAATTTTGGCACATTTCCTGGTCTAGATTTTATTTTGAAAAAAAACATCGCGGCATGTCCGCTGCGCGAAGTCTGGCGCTAAAGTATGCTTGTCGTTATGCGTTCAAAGCTTTGGGATACGCGCTGGTGTTAAAACGCAGCAAAGCGTGGCGTGATGCTGCTCGCTTTTCTGGTGCGATTGGATTTTTGTTGGGAAAACGGGCATCAGTTCTTCCGGCCGCAGTAGAATAAAGCCGCCATAGAATAAAAAGGGTATTAATAATGAAAGCAGTACTTCTCGCGGGTGGGCTCGGGAGCCGGATTTCAGAAGAAACACACCTTAAGCCAAAGCCGATGGTTGAAATCGGTGGCATGCCGATTTTGTGGCATATTATGAAAATCTATAGTAGCCACGGTATCAATGAATTCATTATCTGCCTCGGCTACAAAGGGTATGTAATCAAAGAATATTTCGCGAACTATTTCCTGCATAACGCGGACGTAACGATTGATCTGGAAAATAATCAGCTAGAATATCACGCGTCGAAAGCTGAATCGTGGAAAATAACATTGGTTGATACGGGACCCCACACGCAAACTGGTGGACGTGTCAAAAGAATTTCGCCTTACTTAAATCCTGATGAACCTTTTTGTCTGACCTATGGTGATGGTGTTGGAAATGTGGATGTTCGCGCCTCAATAGAGGCACATAAGAAAGCTGGACGTAAAGCAACAATGACTGTTGTGTCTCCGCCGGGTCGGTTTGGAGCCGCGGTAATCGAAGGGGACGGAATTTCAGCTTTCGCCGAAAAGCCACAAGGGGAGCGCGGACGGATCAACGCAGGTTATTTTGTCTGTGAACCATCGGTTATTGATCTTATTGATAACGATCAAACAATCTGGGAAAAAGAACCCCTGACAGCCTTGGCAACCAGCGGTGAATTAACCGCTTTTTTCCATGAAGATTTTTGGCAGCCTATGGATACCCTGCGCGAGAAAAATGAACTCGAAGCAATGTGGGCAAGTGGAAACGCGCCCTGGAAAACCTGGGGGTAAATCATGAAGTTTGATCCTGATTTCTGGCGTGGTCGGCGGGTTTTACTGACTGGTCATACAGGTTTTAAGGGCG
>NZ_CAKZMP010000239.1 GCF_937128705.1 uncultured Kiloniella sp.
GGGGCTGTAAAGCCAAAGGCTTGGGCAAGCTTTTTGGTGACACGTGTGTCTTCACAGGCGATAAGGTCTGCGGCGGCAAGAATTTTTTTTGCACGGTCCGTAATATCCCCCATGTTGCCGATTGGGGTAGCAACGAGGTAAAGTGCTGGTTCAGGTTTATCGCTGCTTAGGGCGGGTCGACTGTTGGCTTGTTCCTCGGTAAGTGTTTTATTGGTCCCATCGGACTTGGTGACAGGATGATTTTGAGAGGATGACTGTTTTGAGCTCAACGTTGGCAACTTTCTTTGTTGTAAAAGGCACGGGTATTAGCCGTCGGCTTGTTTCCCTACCAGCGATCATCTTGCTTTCTATTCTGATCTCTGGTTGTCAGACAACCATGAAAAAGGGGCCGGACGCAACGGCAGAAACCCCAGAGGTTGAAGAAAGTCAGTCAGAGTCTGTGGAAAACACTGCAGAGCCAGAAATTACGGAACCTGAAGTTATTGAAGAGATAGATCCCTTCGCGGACCTTGATACGGCAGAAACTGTCGTGATCAGCGAGAGACGGACAAAAGTTGGCTTTCTTTTGCCGTTGAGTGGTCGCCACAAGGCGATTGGTGAATCTCTACTAAATGCGGCGCAACTTGCTTTGTTTGATGTGTCCGGCGAAAAATTTGATCTGGTGGTCCGAGATACAGCGGGCACACCCACAGGTGCACGCACGGCAATGGAATCGCTTGTTAATGAACAGGTTGATCTGGTGATTGGACCTCTATTTGCCACATCTGTCTCGGCAATTACGCCCCTTGCACGTCAGGCTGGAATAAATGTCCTGTCTTTCTCGAACGATCAGGCTGTCGCTGGTGATGGTATTTATGTGTTGGGGCTAACACCGGAAGAACAAATCAGACGTGTCGTGAATTATGCTGCAGCTCAGGGCATTCGCCGGGTTGCTGTTTTTGCTCCTGATAACGATTATGGCCGGCGTATTGTCAGCGCGTTGCAAATTCAATCTTATGGATCAGGCGTAGAATTAACGCGGCTTGGCTTTTTCAATCCGTCAGATTCCGATCTGGAAGAGAAAGTAAAGGCGATTGCCAATTACAACGCACGTCATCAGTCTCTTCTGGCCCATAAAGCAACGTTGAAGTCTCGGGGTGATGCAGCGTCACGAAGAGCCCTTGCGCGGCTTCGCGGGCGCGATACGCTTAGTCCGCCAAATTATGAAGCTATTATTATTCCTACGGGTGGCAAGCAATTGTTAACGATTGCGCCGTTACTGAACTATTATGATGTTGATCCTAATCAGGTAAAATATCTTGGTACAGCCCTGTGGAATAACCCCAAGCTTGGTCGTGAACCGGCACTGGTTGGTAGCTGGTATGCTGCTCCTTCCCCGGTGCATTGGGAAAGCTTTAAAGATCGTTACAAAGTACTATATGGCCGGACACCACCCCGTATCGTGACACTTGCCTATGATTCCGTTGCTCTGGCAGCCGTTATTGCCCGTCAGGCCGAAAGCCAATCCACTGCTGTGAACTATTCGAAGAGCCTTTTGACCAATTCACAAGGTTTTGCCGGTCTTGATGGTGTTTTCCGTCTTCATGCCGACGGTCGGAGTGAGCGCGGCTTGGCCATTTTGTCGCTGGAGCGTGATTTGATCAATGTTGTTGATCCTGCCCCGGCAAGCTTTACACCTTTGGTTAATTGATCATAAGCGGCTTGGTTATCTAAAGATCATCGAAAGTAGAATTGTGGCGATAGAAGACCATCAAAATTGTCAGCCTGTCATCTCTGATGCCTCAGGAGACGAAAGTTGCTGTCAGGGGCTTCCCGAACTTGGGGGCAGGGGTGTTGAGAGCCTGAGCAACATCTTCAAGACTTTGGGTGATGAGGGGCGGTTACGGCTTTGCCTGTGTTGTTTCGAGCATCCTTGTTCTGTTAGTGAACTTTCAGAGGCTACAGGGCAATCTCAATCGTTGACGAGCCACAATCTACGCCATCTCAGAGATGCGCGCATCCTGGTGTCTAAAAAGGCTGGACGCCATGTTCATTATGAATTGGCAGATGAACATATCCGCCATGTCATTGCAGACATGGCGCACCATGTTCTGGAAGATCTCGATTAAAATAAAGTAACAGCAACAATTGATACAAAATACCTGCTAGCAGCTTTTTACACGCGCTGTATAGTGAGGGCATATTTAATTCTATTGTGGACTGTGTATGCCTTCGTCGTTTCTTTTGCCTGTTCTTGGAATTGGCATTCCCGCCTTGGTGATCCTGTGGGCTATATTTGCCTATAACCGGTTGGTGAAATACCGTCAGCAAGTTTCAGAAGGGTGGAGCGGTATTGATGTTCAGCTGAAAAAGCGAAGCAACTTGATCCCCAATCTGGTCAAGGTTGTTAAGGGATACGCCGCGCACGAAAAAACCACGCTAACCGATGTTACGGAATTGAGAGCACAGTGTGTGAGTTCTTCTGGAAGCGGTGTTGATAAGCGTGGGGAGGTCGAAGGGGGCCTTGCGTCTGCTTTGACGAGGTTGCTTTTGGTTGCGGAAAATTATCCGGATCTAAAAGCGGATAATAGCTTTCTTGATCTTCAATCCACTCTGACAGAAGTTGAAAATGATATTGAGATGGCGCGTCGGTATTATAACGGTGCCGTACGATTGATGAATGTATCTGTCGAGAGCTTTCCGAGTAACTTAATCGCAAAACAGTTTCGCTTTACCCGCGCAGAGTATTTTCAGCTGGAAAATTCAGATGACCGTCAGGCACCAGGAGTACAACTATGAACGATCAGATATTTCGTAAGTGGAACTTTGGGGCTTTGTTGCTTGGAGCGTTGATCCTATTTGCGCCATCTTTTGTATTGGCTGATGAACGGATTAAGCTATTTGTTTCTGACATTGCTGTTCAAGAAGATAGCAGTTTGAGAATTACAGAAACAATAACAGTTCGTGCTGAGGGTAAAAATATAGCAAGGGGAATCTATAGAGATTTTCCCACTAAATACAAAGTTCGGGGTAAGGATTATTCGGTTGGATTTCAGCTCTATTCTGTTGCGCGAGACGGACAGAATGAAGATTACCATATAAAAGATCTTAGCAATGGTATCCGCCTTTATTTGGGGCGGTCTGATTACCTATTACCACCGGGTGAATATACCTATGAAATTACCTACATAACGACGCGCCAACTCACGCATCTGGATACGATGGATGAGCTGTACTGGAATGTAACTGGTAATGATTGGAATTTTCCTATTGATAAAGTCGTTGCAAACATCGATCTCCCGACTGGTGCGAATGTGATGCATTCTATTGGCTATACAGGGTATCAAGGCGAGGATGGAAGTGACTATGAATCAAATTTAACTTCGGACGGAATTTCATTTACGACGACACGTTTTTTACAAGTTAGCGAAGGTTTTACGGTAGCCGTTAGTTGGCCAACTGGCTTTGTCCGAGTCCCGGATAACCTTGAGCAAGCTGAAAGCGATGCTGAAGACAATACCAGCTTCTTGATTGGGATTGTGACGCTGGTTATTGTCACGATCTATTATGCTGTTGTGTGGTTTTATGCGGGTCGTGATCCTGCGGCTGGTATTGTTATACCCCTTTTTAAAGGTCCAAAAAATATTTCCCCTGCAGCGGCTGGGTATCTGAACCATTTAGGGTTTCGGAAAGGTTATAGCCAGAAAACAGCATTCGTTGTTGCGCTGACAAGTCTGGCTACAAAAGGATATATAACCATTGATCAGAGCAAAAGTGACTATTCCCTGAAGAGAACAGAAAAAGCAGATCTGGATAGTTTGCCACGAGGGGAATGGACGATCATTGACCGACTACTGCCTAATCCTGAAGATGAATATAAATTAAAGCGGAAATACGATTCCAGATTTGCTTCTGTGGTCGGCTTTTTTGGTGAAGCAGTCAGTAACGAGTATGGATCTGGCTATTTTGCGGCAAACACTGGTAAGTGGCTTATCGGATTTTTGATCGGGCTTTGCGGCGTTATTATATCATTGGCTTATGCTGGGGGAGATTTTATTGTCCCGGCACTGTTCTTTATGGCCTTCTTTGGTATTTTTTCCGGAGTCATTTTACCACCTTTGTGCAGGATTCTGTCCGAACGAATGGCAAAGTCCGGATTACCAAAAAACATTGCCGCACTTTTGCCCTTGGCCATTTTTCTGGTGATCCCTTACTGTTCTTTGTCTGTAGGAGAGCTTATTACTGATCAGGCTTTCTCATCTGAAAGTTACGGTGCTGTTCTTTTAATTTTTACCGTCACGCTGGTTTTTAGCTATTTGATGGAAGCCCCAAGTGTAAAGGGTCAGAAGATTCTTGATCAACTGGAAGGATATAAGCTGTACCTATCTGTTGCCGAAGGGGAGCGATTGTCTGCTATTGGTCCAGAACCTAATTTCAATGAGCATGTGTTTGAGCAGCATTTGCCTTTTGCGATGGCTCTTGGGGTTGAAGATCAATGGTCAGAAAGATTACAAAACTATCTGACCATCATGAATCAGGCTCCGATGGATTATAAGCCACGCTGGTATAGTGGGGATTCCTTTTCCCGGAGCTCAAGTTCTATTGCCAGTGGGCTGACAAGCGGTATCGGGCATACTATTTCTTCGGCTTCAAGTCCGCCAAGCTCGTCGTCTAGTAGTTCATCCAGTGGTGGTGGATCTTCCGGCGGCGGCGGCGGCGGCGGTGGCGGCGGTGGTTGGTAAGATACTGCTTTTTTAGTATCAAACTTAATTTTCCCACGGGCTCTTGACTTAATTTAAGTATGAATATAATTTCATATGAATAATTTTTCATGTTTAGGTTGGTTATGGCACAAACACTTTTACTTGTAGATTATATGCCCGAAGCTGAAAGCTGTGGGGATTGTCGGGATCGAATTAGCAAAAGGCTCGAATCTTTGCCTGGGCTGTCTTCTTTTGAGGTTTCCCGCAAGGCTGTCTCTTGGGTTGGGGGCGAGGATATTAAGGATGCGATTATTGCTATAATCGCGGAAATTAAAGAGCTCCACCATCATATGGTCTGGACAATCAGTGGTATGGATTGCCCCAGTTGTGCAAAATCAATCGAAAAAGCAGTCGACAGATTACCGGGTATTCATACGGCGCGAATTTCTTTTGCACGAGAACGCTTAAACTCAGATTTTAACCCGAGCGAAGTTACTCAAGACGATATACAAAAGGTTGTTACGGGCTTGGGTTTTGGTCTGACTGAAGTCGTCGACGGCAATTTGGATAAGGTAAAAAGAAGTTCAAGCTGTTGCTCTTCCTCGCAGGCCCAGAGTCAAACACCGACAGCAATTTCAAATGGTTCTGATTTTGGTCATCTTGATCAGGTTAAAGCATTCTTGAGCGGGAGTGCTGGTAAGATGTTTATTGCGGGCGTCGCGCTAGTTGTTGCGGTGGTGTTGGCACAGGTTAACGCGGAAAATGCACGTGTTTATTATAGTGTCGCGGCTTTAGCTGGTTTGATTCCGATTTTTCTCAATACAGTACGATCTATTCGTTTTGGTCAGTATTTTGGTATCCAAACTTTGATGACAGTTGCTGCGATTGGGGCTTTACTTCTGGGCGAAGCCCTCGAAGCATCAATGGTGTTATTCCTCTTTTTAATTGGTGAATCCTTGGAGCAGCGGGCCGCGAATAAAGCGCGAGAAGGCGTGACGCTATTGCTTGATCTCCAGCCTAAAGTTGCCCGGCTGGTTCAAGGGAACGATCGTCGGGAAGTCCCAGCTGAGGACTTGTCTGTTGGTGATGTAATTGAAGTCCGCCCGGGTGAAAGATTACCTGCTGATGGGATTGTTCTCAATCAGATGGCGATTTTGGACGAAGCTGCTCTGACGGGTGAATCTATTCCCCGAAACAGAGATGTAGATGACGCAGCTCAGGCTGGGGCGCTTGTTCTTGAGAAACTTACAACCTTTCGTGTGACGTCGGAAGCTGGTGATAACACGTTAGATCGTATCATAAGGTTGATCGAAGAATCAGAGGAACACAAAGCCCCTGTTGCACGTTTTATCGATCGTTTTTCATCCTGGTATACGCCAGCAATGATGATTGTTGCACTATTGGTCGCTGTGATTCCCCCGTTGTTTTTCAATGGTGTTTGGGACGTTTGGATCTACAAGGCACTTACTTTGCTCATTATTTCTTGTCCTTGTGCTTTGGTTATTTCTGTTCCGGCTGCGGTGACTTCTTCCCTTGCAGCTTCCGCACGTCGTGGGTTGTTGATTAAAGGGGGGGCAGCCCTGGAGTTGTTGTCCCGAGCTAAAACCATGGCCTTTGATAAAACGGGTACGCTGACTGAAGGCAAGCCACAGGTTACAGATGTTATTGCACAGGACGATGCGGCAGAGATGATCCGCTTGACTGCGGCTGTGGAGCGAGGATCAAGCCATCCCTTGGCTGAAGCGGTTGTTCGTTATGCCGAAGACCAAGGCATAGAGATTCCGGCTGTAACAGAGGCCCAATCCATAACCGGAAAGGCAGCTTTGGGAAATGTCGAAGGACGTATGGTTGCTGTCGGATCTACGGATTATTTTGCAGAACAACTATCTGCAAATGCAAAAATTTATGAACAGGCACAGGGACTTTTGGCACAGGGAAAAACCGTTGTTGTTGTGATAATTAATAATGCCCTTGCCGGGGTATTGGCTTTACGTGATGAACCGCGGGAAGAGACTAGTGATACCCTGAGCCAATTGCAGGAGCTTGGTATTGAAACCATTATGCTTACCGGGGATAACCCGAAAACCGGCAAAGCGCTGGGGAGTGAGTTAGGGCTTACTGTAAAAGCAGGTTTGATGCCTCAGGATAAGCTTAGGGAAATTGATGAGTTGCGGGCCAAGGGTGCTGTCGTGATGGTTGGCGATGGTATAAATGATGCGCCTGCTCTTAAAGTTGCCGATGTTGGTATCGCAATGGGGGGCGGTACTGATGTTGCTCTGGAAGCGGCTGATATTGCGTTGATGCAAAATAAGCTACAGGACCTGCCTGTATTGATTCGTCGTGGACGTCAGACCATGTCCAATATTCACCAAAATGTTGCTTTGGCGCTGGGTCTCAAGGGGGTATTCTTGATGACAACTTTGTTTGGGATGACCGGGCTTTGGATGGCTGTGTTAGCTGATACAGGGGGAACGGTGTTAGTTACTTTGAACGCTTTGCGGCTGTTGCGAAATTCCCCAGATTCGTAGATCACTGATTTATTATCGAGCTTCAAAGTTTTTGGGGAGGTCAGCGATATGTTTGTATTTTTCGAACTGTTGGAAGATGAGGTTAAGGCGTTCTTCAGGGGATGGGGGATGCTTGGGGTCTAACAAGGGTTCGCAGAGTGGATCCAAGTCAGAATTTTGAAACTCGAGCGAGAGACTTAATCTTGGGGTTTCGGCATTTCTGTGGCTTCGACCACCCCAGTGATAGAGGTCCTGTCGCCACCCTAATACTGACCCAGCTTTGGCGGGGAGGCAGAGAATGTCCTGTAAGGCAATTTCAGATGGATCTGTAACCGGAGCCGGATAATCTTTCTCACAGCTAAGCGGGAGAACGGACATACAGCCGTTTTCAGGCGTTGCATCCGTTAAGGGGACCCAAAGACTCAGTGAGACTAACATTTCCTGTCCATAGAGTTCGATCACTGATTGATCAGCACTGTCTCTGTGCGGGGCCCAGCCTTTTGCTTTGCCGGGGATGATGTACCAAGCCCAAAAATGGGGAAGGACGCTGTAGTTATCCCCCAGAAAATTTTGTAAGAGGGTACGCAAACGGAAAAACAGTTCCCAGGATTCATCGTAAAGATAAATAAATGCCTGTGGCAGATTATGGCAATAAAGCTTCTCCATTGCCTGACGAAGGGGCGCTATATCCTGTTCCGTAAAAACATTTTGGCAATTCAGGTATCCGTCTTGCCATAACGAATCAGATGCGCTGGACAGTAGATCATCGACAATTGTTTGAGTCGGAGTTGCGTTCAGGTGATTTGAGCTGATTGTGAGATGTGGATTGAGGTCGCGCCAAAAAGATAAGCTATTGAGTTGCTCTTTTGTGAAGTGACTCACAACTGAATCCTGTCGTTAAACGATGGTTATCTATTTATATATTGAGCTAATGCAGCATCCAGGACGGCTGATGCCATTGCTCTTGCCGTATCTTCCAGCAATTTCCCATCATCAGCCTTTGGTCCTTCAAGCTTCTCTAGCTTGTAGCTTTCCGGGAGATCCGCAATCCCAGCAGCTTTGACATCCGGGTGTTCCTTTAGTTCATCAATCAGAGAGATACAGCCTTTCCATTTATGGGTCAGAGTCTTGATAACGCGGTCTTTATCGACGGCAATGTCGTTCCACTTTTTATCAGTGTTTAAGTCCTCAAAACCGGGTCTTTTGGAAGCCTGCTGATAAATAATGGCGGCGGCTTTTTCTAGGTGTAGCATGCATAAATCCTCTATTTATTGCCTTGTCTCATCTGTTTGATGATCAGGCAAGTTATAGATAGGGCTAGATTTTTGATGTTGAGTAACGAGATGCTTCGAAATGTCCCTCGGGAGTAAGAAGAGAATAACAGTAAGTCATAAAATATGACGGTA
>NZ_CAKZMP010000240.1 GCF_937128705.1 uncultured Kiloniella sp.
TGCCGGGTTATCTGGTGGGGACAAAATATTCCTCATTCAAACGGCAATGTTTGTTGCGGGGATCGCAACACTTATGCAGACCATCGGTATCGGGCCGATTGGGGCGCGTCTTCCGATTGTACAAGGAACAAGCTTTGCCTTTATCCCCATCATGATCCCCATTGTGAAGACGGCGGGTCTTGGCGCTCTTTTTGCCTCAGCTGCTATTGGTGGTGTTTTCCACTTTATTCTCGGGACTTTTATTGGCCGTATTCGCGGTATTCTACCCCCTTTGGTAACGGGCATCGTCGTGCTTTCTATTGGCCTGGCTCTTATTCCTGTAGGCATTAAATACGCCGCGGGTGGGGCTGGTAAAGTGCCTGACTTTGGGGCTTTACATCATATCTTCCTTGCGACGCTGGTCATTGTTGTGACCCTCGGCGTGAAGTTCATGACCAAAGGTTTCCTTTCAGCTTCGGCCGTTCTTATTGGTTTGATTGTCGGATATATCGTCGCTATTCCGATGGGAATGATTGACTTTGGTCGTGTTGCGTCCGCGGGCTGGTTTGCTGTTCCGTCATTGTTGCAGTACGGATTTGAAATCAATACAGCGGCCGTTCTGGGAATGCTTTTGGTCTCTGTGGTCAGTGCAATTGAAACCGTTGGTGATATCTCGGGTATTACAACGGGGGGTGCTGGTCGGGAAGCAACAGATAAAGAGCTTGCTGGTGGAACAATGGCGGATGGTCTGGGAACTGCTGTTGGTGCGCTTTTCGGGGCGATGCCAAATACATCTTATAGCCAAAACGTCGGGCTGGTTG
Source organism: uncultured Kiloniella sp. (assembly GCF_937128705.1). Taxonomy (GTDB): domain Bacteria; phylum Pseudomonadota; class Alphaproteobacteria; order Kiloniellales; family Kiloniellaceae; genus Kiloniella. Next base: position 801 of record NZ_CAKZMP010000240.1, read on the forward strand.
CTTTAACGGGTGTGATGAGCCGACATGTGGTAACATGTGGTGCAGTCTTTCTGATTGTTGCTGGTCTGTTTCCAAAGATTGGTGCAGTGATTTCGGTGATGCCAAATGCTGTTCTGGGCGGGGCATCGATTATCATGTTTGGCATGATTGCGGGCGCAGGGCTCAAGCTGTTGTCCATGACGGCTTTAACCCGTCGTGACATGGTGATTATTGCGGTTTCTTTGGGAATAGGTCTGGGCCTTAAATCTGTGCCCGAAGCTGTAGCCACAATGCCTGAAACAGCTAAAATCTTGCTAACATCCGGTTTGGTGCCTGCTGCATTCCTGGCAATTTTTCTCAATCTGATCTTGCCAAAAGATGCTTCTGACGAAGTGTAAACGACTTAACGAATAGAACGATATGAAAACTCTTTTGATTAAAAACGCACGGGTTCTTGTCACAATGGACGAGAACAAAAGAGAACTCAAAGACGGGTCTCTCTTTGCTGTGGATGGTGTTATTAAAGCTGTGGGGCCTGCCGCTGAACTTCCCCACGAAGCTGACACCACGCTTGATCTCAGGGATCATATCGTTCTACCGGGCTTGGTGAATACGCACCATCATCTTTATCAATCCCTGACCAGAACCTTTGCACAGGATGAGCCGCTTTTCCCGTGGTTGCAGTCGCTTTATCCCGTTTGGTCACATTTGACACCGGACGCTATCAAGGTTTCTGCTCAGGTGGGGATTGCCGAACTTTTGTTATCCGGGTGCACAACCACCAGTGATCATCTCTATCTTTTCCCGAATGGTAGCCGTCTGGATGATTCTATCGAAGGGGCAATGGAAATGGGTATCCGTTTTCATGCCACGCGCGGATCAATGTCGGTGGGGGAAAGTGATGGCGGTTTGCCGCCTGACAGCCTTGTGGAAAATGAGGCCGCAATTTTAAAAGACAGTCAGCGTCTTATTGAAACTTATCACGATGCATCCGAAGGATCGCGCCTTCGCATTGCCTTGGCACCTTGTTCACCGTTTTCTGTTTCGCAGGATTTGATGCGGGAATCAGCCGTACTTGCCCGTTCTATGGGGGTGGGGCTTCACACGCATCTGGCGGAAAATGTCGAAGATATTGCGTTCAGCAAGGAAAAATTTGGTCTGACGCCCGGTGAATATGCGCAGGAATTGGGGTGGATTGGCGATGATGTCTGGCATGCGCATTGTGTGCAGTTGAACCCCGACGAGATTTCTCTTTTCGCCCAAAGCGGGACAGGTGTTGCCCATTGCCCTTGTTCGAACATGCGTTTGGGATCTGGCATTGCCCCGGTTCGGGAAATGTATGATGCCGGGGTAAAAGTCGGCCTTGGTGTTGATGGATCAGCGTCAAACGACAGCGGACATTTATTGGCAGAAGCAAGACAGGCGATGCTGTTACAACGTGTTAAACACGGTGCGCGCGGTATGAAAATCCGCGAAGCGATCGAAGTCGCAACTGTTGGCGGTGCGCGGGTTCTTAACCGGAATGACGTTGGTATTCTGGCACCGGGGTATCAGGCCGATTTTGCAGCTTTCAAACTGGACCCGCTTTATCATTCTGGTGCTGAACTGGACCCTGTTGCGGGCTTGATGCTCTGCACGCCAGCGAATGCAAACTATACAGCCGTTGGTGGTGAGTTACTGGTCAAGGAGGGGAAAATTACCCGACTAGATATGCAGCCGCTTTTACAAAAACACAGAAACATTGCCATCGATCTTGCGAACAAAGCGCATTAGAACGCGCCCTAAAAAAGCGTAATAGATCTCGGCAACAACGAATGACAAAAACGCGCTATAGCGCGTGACAATACGATCAGGAAGGATGAACAATCATGGAATCATTTGCAGCAGATTGGCTGAACCTGCTTTTTCGCTGGGCTCACTTGATCGCAGGTGTTGGCTGGATCGGAACATCCTTTTACTTCATAGGCTTGGACCTGTCTCTTCGCAAACGTGAAGGCTTGGACAAGGATGTTTATGGATCTGCGTGGCAGGTGCATGGTGGTGGCTTTTACAATGTCGAGAAATACCTCGTAGCGCCGAAAAAGCTGCCTGATGATCTGGTCTGGTTCAAATGGGAAGCTTACCTGACATGGGTGACTGGCTTTGCGCTTTTGGTTGTTCAGTACTACTATAATGCGTCTGCCTATCTGATTGATCCGAATGTCATGGCGCTGGAACCGTGGCAGGCGATTTCAATCTCGGTTGCCAGCTTGATTGGCGGGTGGTTGATCTATGATGGCATCTGCCGTTCTCCCCTTGGCAAGAACACAGGCGTTCTGGCTGTTTGCCTCTTTATCCTGATTATGGCGGCGAGCATCCTGTTTAGTTATGTTTTCTCTGGTCGTGGCGCGTTAATTCATGTTGGTGCCTTTGTCGGTACGATTATGGCGGTGAATGTATTTGGGATTATTATTCCAAACCAAAAGAAAGTTGCCGCCGCCCTGATGCGTGGGGAAGAACCCGAAGCCCGGTTTGGCATTATGGGCAAGCAGCGGTCAGTTCATAACAACTATCTGACCTTGCCAGTTCTTTTGATGATGGTCAGCAATCACTATCCGATGCTGACGGGCCATCCACACAGTTGGTTACTGGTGGCCCTGATCCTGATTATCGGTGGGGCTGTCCGTCATTTACTGAACCGTCACGAGGCCGGGGATACTTTTAAACAGTTCGCCTGGACTTTGCCCGTTGCAGGTGTCGGGGTGATCGTTGCCATGATTATGACCGCACCTGTGGAACGTGATTATGGAAGTAACACGGTTACTGATAGCATTGCGCTTGGGGTAATGGAAAAGCACTGTACCAGTTGTCATGCGGCTCAACCAACCAGTGACATGGTTGACGAAGCTCCCCAAGGTATTGAGCTTGAAACAGTTGCGGATATGAAACGCTATCTCGACCGGATCAAGGCACAGGCTGTGGACAGCGATGCTATGCCGTTGGGGAATGAGACCGGCATGACAGAGGCCGAGCGTACCACGCTGGGTGCCTGGATCGCCCAAAATAAAGAGTAAAAAGATAAAGACCCAGAATAAAGAGTGAATGCTGATAACCCTTATGTACGAGAACATTAAATGACAGATAGCTATTCACTGGAAACCGTAAATGCCATGTCACCCAAAGATTTCGCTGAAACCTTTGGTGATATCGCCGAGCATTCTCCCTGGGTTGCGGAGGGGGCGGAAAGCCATCGCCCTTTCCAAAACCGGGAAGAAATGATCACCTGCTTTGCGGACGTCATGCAATCAGCTAATGAAAAAACGCAACTGGCGTTAATTCGGGCACATCCCGATCTGGCTGGAAAAGCAGCTTTGTCTGGTAACTTGACGGCGGATTCCAAAAACGAACAGGCGGGTGTCGGGCTGGATCAGTTGAGCGAAGATGAATTCAAACGCTTTACTGATCTGAACAAACGCTATCTTGATCGTTTTGACTTTCCTTTCATCTTTGCCGTGAAAGGGGCAACAAAGTTTATGATATTGGATGCCTTTGTTGAACGTCTGGAAAATGATCAGGCCAAAGAGTTTGAAACAGCGCTGCAACAGATTGCGCGTATTATACGTTTTCGGCTTGAGGACAAAGTAGGATGAGCAGTTCTGATTATTCCCCTAATGATTTAAAGATCTATCCGCGCGATCTTGTGGGCTATGGCGATGACAGACCAGCCGTTACGTGGCCGGGAAAAGCCCGCGTGGCTGTACAATTTGTCCTCAATTACGAAGAGGGCGGTGAAAACTGTGTCCTGCACGGTGATCCTGCGTCGGAAACCTTTTTATCTGAGATTATCGGGGCGGCAGCCTTTGAAGGCGCCCGCCACATGTCCATGGAATCAATCTATGAATATGGATCACGCGCGGGTGTCTGGCGTATTCTAAAACTGTTCAGAGAACGCAATATCCCAATCACCCTTTTTGCCGTAGCCATGGCGATGGAACGTCACCCCGCGGTGATTGAAGCCGCCATGAAAGATGGTCATGAAATCTGTAGTCATGGCTATCGCTGGATCAACTATCACGGTATGTCGCGCGAAGAAGAACGTGAACATATGCAAAAGGCGATAGAAATCCAAAAGCGTATAACGGGCGAGCGTCCGTTGGGATGGTATACGGGACGGACATCGGAAAACACCCGTGCACTGGTCGCGGAAGAGGGCGGTTTTATCTACGATGCAGATGATTATTCCGATGATCTGCCGTTTTGGTCGCGTGTGGTGGATAAGCCGCATCTAGTGGTGCCCTATACTCTGGATACCAACGACATGCGTTTTGCTTCGGCACAGGGGTTTAACACCGGGGATCACTTCTTTACCTACCTGAAAGATGCTTTTGACACGCTCTATGAAGAGGGCGCGGAAGAACCCAAGATGATGTCGATCGGATTGCATTGTCGCTTGATCGGACGTCCGGGGCGCTTTGCCGGTCTGAAGAAGTTTGTCGATTACATTCAATCACACGATCATGTCTGGTGCGCGCGCCGTATTGATATTGCCAACCACTGGATTAAAAATCATCCCGTTACGGGATCTTGATATTGTTAATAACCAAAGGTTCTCTAGTTGTTTAAATTTATTTTTGCTCAAGGCGTAAAGAGAGAAGTGTAATAGAGCCTACTCGAACGATGAAACAACCCATGAAGTACTGGGGAGAAAAAGTGAAGATAAATGGCTTTCGTTAGGGTAAATATAGATGAGCCATTTTGAACTGGGAAAATACGCCACCAAATATGTTAACCTTGCCTCGCCAAAGAATGAGTATAAGTCAATGATATCAAAGCCATCTGAAACCTCTCTAAGTGAAACTACCCTTATCCATTTGAGGCCAGAACCCCTGACGCAAGAGGCCTTTGCCCCCTTTGGTCAGGTTATCGAAGCGGACCACGACAAAAGCTATCTGATCAACGAGGGAACGACCCGTCGTTTTCATGATCTGGCTCAGGCAGATGTGAGGGATGGCGAGGGCGAAGCTATCCTCTCTATCTTTCGGGGAACGCCCAGACCCTTGCCGATTGCCCTATCCATGATGGAACGACATCCGTTGGGGTCGCAAGCCTTTGTGCCGATGCAGCCCGCATCGTGGCTGGTTGTGGTTTGTGAAGACGAAATCCCGACACCTGCGGGCTGTCGTGCTTTTATGGCATCGGGAAGTCAGGGGGTACAGTATGCCAAGAATATTTGGCATCATCCTTTACTGGTTCTGGAACCGACACAAGATTTCCTGATTGTGGACAGAAAAGGTCCTGCAGGCGAAGGAACAGCTAACTTGGAAGAAT
>NZ_CAKZMP010000241.1 GCF_937128705.1 uncultured Kiloniella sp.
GTATGTATGGTCATCATTAAAATTATCGGTGGTCGCGTGCCCCCGCAACCAATAAAAACGCCTTAGCTCAAATGAGCTAGGGCGTTTTTTGTTGTCCGGAAGATAGGGAGAGGCGGAGTTCGGAAACTGTACGCTAACCTAATCTCTTTTGTATGGAATTGTTTATCCATCAAATGTAGGGCAAGGAAACTTTAGTTATGAGGTTGATTGATTATGAGGCCAACCTGTCGTATGGAGTTGACGAAATGTAGAGATAACGAAGTGCTTGGCTACTGAGCGTTTCTATTCAAATCCGGATCAATCTAAAAAAAGAGCAAAGGTGGTAAAGGTGCCCCTTGTTTGACGGTTAAGAGCAAACAACCTAGTAAGCCCATGTTAACGACATTATTGACAAAGGTCGCCCTTAAAGCTGATGGTATATAGGGCCAGTTTATCATCAGTATGGTTGAAGCTTATATCCAATAATCAAGGTAGATGAATTGAAAGGTCTGTATTTGTTGGCTGATGGCGGGATTAACAAGATGAAGTTTCGCCATGTCAATAAAATCAAAAGATGGCAATTGATCTTGGAAAAAATATACTAAACCATGTAGGGAAGAGATTATTTTAAGATAAAATCCTAATAAATCGGATAATAATCGATAATTTCAGTAGAGGCATGTTTAATGAATACCATCCATAAGCACCTATTCACCATATGCTTTTGTGCATTATTGTGTGGAGTAATTCCGCTTTCTTTTTCGTCTGCGAATGCTCAGGTTTCAAACGATCAGGCTAATTACCAGTGTGTGACAAATAGGGCATTATATGCTGCGACCGTCTGGTGGTATAAAGCATCGGATGTTATGATTGATAATTCTGAACCTTGGAATAATCGGCTTCTTATCCGACGTGATACAAAATTAGGTTTTGATAAGTGTGGTGAGGATATCAGCACAGGTAAAACCGTATGCCAAGGCAAACAAGTAGAGCCTATTAAAAAGCAAATTATTACAAATTCACGAAATAATTTTGAATCCTGTATGCAGAAAACAGGCGATATGTTTGCTGTTGTTTGGTGTGAAGGTTGTTCACAGGGCTCGAACGTTTTAAATGCTGTTGCAGGAACCGTTGCTTTAGCCGCACTCCCCGGAAATAGTGCTGTACAATTCGCAACTGGAGTTGTCAATTCGGCTCTTGACTCTCAGGGGATTGGCGTTACTTCAGGTATCAACGAGATTATCGGATATAAGCAGCCTATGGTGGTGAATAAGAGCACTCCAATACATGATTTTTCTGATATCATAGATTCCCAAAATATTATTTTTGCTGCAACTCCCAAAGACGCGACTTTAATGGGGTCATTCGCCGCCCCCAAAGTCACCAATAATTTATCGGCAGATAAAGGCAACTCTGAAAGATCGGTTAAATATACGGTACAACTTGACTGTTTCTTATCAAATGGGGGGTTAAAGCATTTAGCTAATACGGACACCAAAGATACAATCACAGTTGATTTCTATACCTCACATGGACATCAGGCATCCGTCTCCAAACAAGGGAAGGATATCCCTTGTAAAGCGGTAGGATCAGATCCTTCGTGGCATGCCGATGTTACGGGCATTTTGACGAAAATTGTCATTCGCACAAGTGGCACAGATGGGTTCATGATTGATCAGGCTAAGATTTTTGTAAACCAACAGGGCCGATTGATCAGACAACTAAAATTCATCGGTGGTGGTGGGGCTGACAACATGAAGGGCTGGTGTTTATCGAAAGATCCTACAGATGCGACGCGCTCATGGAAAAATCATACAGATAAATGTTCCGCTTCAAGAACTTTGAATCTAGAACCTCATCATCTTTGATAAATAAAGGATTGGCCCTTTTATCAAAAGAGGGTTTCTGTGTGGAGCAGTCTGCTTAGGTGAAAAATGAAAAAATCTTCTAAAGTGTTTAAGAAAACGATTAAATACAAGTGCCAAAACTTTGTGTTTGAAAGTGTTTTTCTCTTTGCGATCATTTTTTCTAACGTCGCATTCTCCTGGGAAAATCCAGGTTGGGGCAATGCAGCACTGGTCTGTGAAAATCCTAGAATTGGTGGGGATAGCCCTGATCTTGGCTTTAAGGAGCAAAAAAACACATTTGGAACAGGTTTTTATCATATTGCCCCTTTACCTGACCAACAACAAAGGGTTCTTGGTGTTAATAACGATACGGGGCAAGTCGGGTTTCTGACCGCAACAACGCTTCAATCTACTGACTGGTTGGTGACTCTTGTTGGTACTGATTTATATCAAATATCCATTTGTCATCTTGGAAAACCTCGTTGTTTAATCCTATCAGATAATCAAACTCCGATACTTGGGGCCTGTAATCATCAAGCTTATGGATCTCAGGCGTGGTGGAGTGTGGGAATATTGAACGGTCCGGGAAAAGGTGGATCGATGCTCGGCAGTGATGCTATCGGGCGTATGGATTGTTTGACAGAAGATCCGGACGAAGAGTTTTTAATCCTTTCTGCCTGTGAAACATCAGGGGAGCCAGATGTTACGTGGCAACTCACCCCGGTAAATACGAATAGTCCAAAGCAAAAAAAACGAAGTCTTGTTGGACCAGTAAATACGACCGCCTATCAGTGTGAAACGGGTGAAACAGTTCAGGCTACCTTTGATGAAACAAATGAAGAAATACAAGTTTATTATCAGAAAAATTTATTAACGCTTGTCCCTGTTATTTCGGGGAGTGGTGCAAAATTTGGCGGGACCTCAGTTCCTTGGGGATGGTGGATGAAAGGTAATGAAGGTTACATTTTTTCGTATCATTCTGATGGAACTGAAGGCCAAATAATTGAACGCTGCTTTGAAATATCAAATACTGTTGCCGCTGATATCGGATCATCTGAATCTGTCCCAGAACTGGACTCTGATCGCTCATGGGCAACACAGGGTGTTGGAGAGCACATTACACTTACAGATTGTAACGATTGTGGTGATGACATTGGTATGATGATTGTCTGTCAGGGAGCAGGAAATCCTGCTTTGGCCTCCGTTAATTGGCTTGCTACAACCGCAACCACGCCTGACACCGTTATGACGATTGAGGCCTCCGGTACAACATATGAACGCGAAGTCTATACAAGAAACAATGGAATGCTTGGTTTGGTTCCTTTGTTTAGTTTGAAGAGTGGTGATCCTGTTGTTAAGGCTTTGAAAGAATCGTCCTATGTTAAATTCACGTATGGTGATGTAACAACGCATATTGGCTTGCAAGGCAGTAAATTTGCTTTTGAGATTTTCGATGCGCATTGTCGTTGGAAAAAGACGGAAAATAATGTCCCTCTGTCCCCAGCACCAGCACCCCATTCCATTGTTCCGGATGAAGCTATTTGGCATACCAGTAAATACATAGATGAAGAGACAAGTAAGGAAAAATCGGATTTGTTTTTTGGGATTCCCGAAACAGATAATACTGCTTTAGTTGCTTCGTGTGATCGTGATGCTTCTACGGCTGAAATCAACCTGTTGCTGAATTCAGGTGCCTATAAAGATGGGTCGGTTGTAAATGTTCATTTTAAAACAGGGACATTTAATCATACATATCAAGGGCAAGTATTTTTCATTGGCGATGAATCTGCAGGTGTTAATTTCATGTTCTCAATAGTAGATCCACTATGGTCAGCACTTGAATTAGGTGCCCCCCTGCAGATATCACCGCAATCTGGCACTGGTTTTGAGTTGAAAAGTTCAAAGACAGTGGGGGGAGTTAAAAAGTGGATTCAACACTGCCGAAGAAATGAGTAATATCGTGATATTCTCGATAAAAGAATGACGGTGCATTTTTGAATTTTTGTTGGTTGCGGGGGTAAGTTTTGTGTAGACTTATCAGTCCTTATTGCCGCGAAAGAAGTATTCAGTGTTGGTGTTAAGTGCTTTGGCAAAATCCCATAATTTGGAGACGGATATACGATTAATAGCTGCTTCGTATTTTTGTACTTGCTGAGGACTTATTCCAACTTTATCAGCCAATTCCGCCTGACTGATGCCGAGTATTGTCCTGCGCATTCTTAGCTTTTTACCAACATAGTTATCTATGGGATGAGAGTTCTTTCTATGTTTCACGCAATTATTCTCAATATTGTTAGGTTTCAAAAATAGGTGCAGAAAACAAAAGGGTGCCAGCTGACACCCTTTTGTTTTTATGGAGATCTTTATCTAAACTAAAAAGCTAACCTGCCTTGCAAGTTTAGTCGTCGTCTGCTGCATCTTCGATAGATTCACCAGCTGCCTCAATGTCTTTGCCTGCGCCTTCAATGGTATTACAAGCGCTTAAGGCGCCGATGCTGAATAGCAAGGTCGTAAACACCGATAGCACCTTCAATGATTTAAGTAGTTTCATTGTTTTGAACTCCTTTGTTGGTTAACGACCATCTTGTGATCTGTTTCAAAGGATAATGCGCAGTAGATAAAGTATCGATAGCAAGAGAGCTTTATAAACATAAGGTGAGTATAAAATATTAGGCGTCACAGGTACCTTTCCCTTCAGAAAGCAGGCAGGCAATCTTTTTTGTGTTTGGAAATTGATAGCAGGTAACCATAAAGATGTGGGTGAGTGGTACGGCTAAAAAGGCACCAGGTACCCCCCAAAGGAAGCTCCAGAATGCAATACTTATCAATATAACAATAGGAGACATTGAGAGGAACTTACCTTGAAATTTTGGATCTACGACGTTTCCGATGAAAAATTGAATTGTTCCCATTCCGACTAAGATCACCCAAACTTGGGATGTATCCCCGAACTGCATTATTGCCATGAAGGTTGTTGGAATAAGGATAAGCATCGCCCCAAGAACGGGGATAAAGTTAAATATAAAGGCCAATAAGCCCCATAAAAGTGCAAAATCCAATCCCGTGATCCACGCGAAGCCAGTTGTTAGTACGGTCGAGATGGCGCCAATCCCCGTCATGACCGTCATATACTTATGAAAAGACTTGGCTGCGTCGGTTGCGGCTTTTCCCCACCGATTACCATTGGTTTTACCTAGGCAATTTTCAAGTTTGTCTTCCCAGTAGATAAGCTCGGGTAATCCAAGCATGACCAAGGCAACGACAAGAACTGTATGACCAAGTGTTGTATAGAAAGTGGTAATCAAAGGCGTAATGAGATCTTGTATTTGCTCTGGCTTAACTTCTCCTGGCGGGGGGAACCCAAAATCCCGTAAAACAGAGCGAAAATCTTGAAGTAGTGTGATAAATTGAATTTCGTATTTGGGGAAGCTTGCTGTAAATTCTGCAATTGCCATATAGCAAATACCCGCGAACATGCTCAGAATACATATTAAAGCAACATAAGAGAGTATATGGCTAATCCGTTTGGGGAATATTTTATTTAACCACGTATTAATTGGCCATGCGACGGCAGTCATGAAAAGGGCGATTGTCACGGGGAGTAAAACAGGTTTAAGCCAGTGCACGACGGCAAAGCCAAGTACCAGAGAGATAAAACCTAAATAGCGATACTGTAATGTTCTATCTGTCATGAGTTACCTGCAAAGATTATTGTTTTAACGTATTGTGAGAGAGCATTTGAGCCCAGAAATAACGGCAACCTTTTATCCAATGTGATGTTTTACATATTGATAAATACAGTCTGAAAAATGAAAGCTTATTCTTTATGGAACAGAGGGTTTCCCTTTTTTACGCCAACTGATTTTAAACCCGCAAAAATAGTAATAATAAAGAGTAGCAGGGCGAGACCCAGTGCGCCCCATAGTCCAGTTGCATGAACCAATGGCAGAGCCATGGCCGTGATGAAGCCACCGCCAACAATTGGCTCATAGAAAGGTTGTTTGAGGCTAAAACTCGACCTCGCCCCAGTTTCATCATTGGGGTCAACAACCTTCATCAGCAATAGGCCGGATGTGGTTGCACCTGTGGAGTGAGCAAAATCACCCAAGCCTCGGGTCCAGGGGGCATTTTTATAAAGTCTTGGTGCTATAAAGAAAAAGACCAGTAAGTTCCAACCGATACCTGTGCTAATCAAAAGCGTGAGCAACAACCAGTTTTCCTGAAGAGCTTTGAGGGAGAGGGTGGCAATAGCGACGACGATTAATAAATCTAGAAAGCTGTGGCTGATAGAATAGAGGTGCTGTTCGTTCAGAAGGTCTTCTTGGTCTATTTTGCTAATGAATAGCTGTAATAATATGCCGCCTATCAAGGCCATAGGGAAGAGGGGAATGTACTGAATTATGCCATTCTGTTCTGTGGTCAAAAATAAATTTTCAATGACCAGTAAAATTTCTTTGATGCCCCAACCGATGATGATGGCAACACAAAGCAGTGAGAAATGTAATA
>NZ_CAKZMP010000242.1 GCF_937128705.1 uncultured Kiloniella sp.
CGATACGGATTTTTCAACCGTGGTTTCGTCTGTCTTCTCGGCACCTTCACGGATGGCGAGAACTTGTTGCTCAACGTTGTCTAACAGTATTTCTACTTCCTCCTGATCCTCGTAGGCGCGAGTGATGGCCTCCGTGCAGTTGCTGATGACGCAACGAAGGATATACTTGTCCTTCACTATATCGAGGTGGTGCGCGAAGTGGGCGTGAGTGGGTGCATAGGTGTAGATCTCAGTGATCGCAGCCGGACCACCGACGGAGGCGAGAAGGTTCCGATCCATCAAAGTCTGTGTTAGAGAAACCAGTTCGATGGGGGCATTCTGCTCGAAAAACTCTAACAATATTGTAAAAAGCGAGCCATGCGCAGGGTGGTAGAAATGCTGATCGGTTAGTTTGTTTTCGATCGCGGCCGCAACATACTCCTGAGGATCTTGAAACATGGAAGAGAGGATGCTCTTTTCCGGTCCAATCGCGTGAGGAAGTGCGCGTTCCGCCGAGCTGTGATCAGCATCTGGGGTTTTTTGCAGTTCAGGTCCTCCTTTTTTGAAGTTCTTGTTGGGTTTGGTATCGGTAGCCATGGACAAGTGGTTTTGTAGGCCATTCCACCGACAGGGTCAATGAGGGTAAACAGTGAAATGCTGTGAATAACTTTATTCCCAGCCCCTGTTTCTTATGAAAAAGCACGCCCGACAGGATTGACTTCGCCCGCTCAGTCTGTGCTGGAGTGCAAATTTCCTCCTCCGGAAATCTGGGAATATAAAAGCGTGATGCACGCACGATGTGTGCGCTCGAACCAGGGTTCTCATCCTGTCGGGCTTTGTGTAGATTTTTTTAAAGCACGCCCGACAGGATTCGAACCTGTGACCTACTGATTAGAAGTCAGTTGCTCTATCCAGCTGAGCTACGGGCGCTTTATTCTTTTTAAGGTGATTAGTGTGTCCAACGACCGAGGCGGGTGGTACTGAAATTATCGCCATATCCTTTGGGCTTTAATTTCCGTTCCTTTGGCTCTTCAACGCTGTACATAACACCTTGACGTTGTGCATATGCGATCGCTTCTTCTTTACTATCGAACCACATACGAAGTTGTCCGCGCGTATCACGAGAAGATGTCCAGCCCATAAGCGGTTCGATCTCGCGTGCTGCGTCAGGTTCATATTCAACAAGCCAGCGTTTGGTGTTTGCACGACCAGACTGCATTGCATTTTTCGGCGGCTGATAAATACGAACTTGCATGTTTACCTCTAGTATCAGGTCTTCAGAAAACCAGCGATATAATTTTGCCAACGATATAATTTTGGTGGTCGGGGAGAGAGGATTCGAACCTCCGACCCTCTGGTCCCAAACCAGATGCGCTACCAGGCTGCGCTACTCCCCGTTTCCACGAACATCGTATAAGACAGAGTAACACGCAAGGCAACAATCTTTTTTTAAATCATTGTAATTTTCGCCTTAAAAGAGACAATGCGCTGAATAACTTAAGAAAGTCTTTAACCCTAACGGCTAAAAAAGTGGCGAAACAAAGTCACTTAACAAGCATCGAAGGTTCAAAAATTCCCCTTAAGATCGTGTAGAGATAACAAGGTTTAATAAGCAGTTATGACAGAAAACGCCCTCGGATCTGATCTCTGGATCATGGCACAGGTCAGACAATCCAATCAAAATGGAATCCCGGCCATGATTATCCACAAGGGTGATCCCGATCGCGGGAGTTTGTTGCTGAAGATCAATCTTCTGGGACCAGGCTGTCAGGTATTAAGCCAGACACGGGATATAGACGGTAATCTGGCATGGTTAGCAGCCAACAAAGGCGAGCTTATGGATGACTACGCGGCCCATGAATATGTCGAACGGGCCGTTAACCGCGACCCTGATCTTTGGGTTGTCGAGTTCGAAGACAGAAACGGCGTAAACCCCTTTGGCGGAGAAATTCTCTAACGCCTTTTCAAACACCAGAGATTTACGCCATCTTGATTAGACCAATAATGATCTGGTCAATATTTGCACGATGGAAGAACTGACTTCTAATCAGTAGGTCGCAGTTACAGCCCCTATCGTTCTCTGGTCGCCGTAAAGTTGAGCTTGGGGTTATCTTCCTGAATTCGGCCCATGTCCCAGTGGTTACGAGCCATGTAAACTGGGCATCCATCTCTATCGTCTGCCAACGAGCCTTTGTTGCGATCAAGGAAGTGTTTCATCGCGGCGGCATCATCCGATGTTACCCAACGGGCGGTGACAAATGGTGCGGCCTCGAAACCAACATTAATGCCGTATTCCTGCTCTATTCGAGCCAAAAGGACTTCCAACTGTAGTTGCCCGACAACACCAACAATATAGCTGGCGCCAATGATCGGACGGAAGACCTGTGTGACCCCCTCTTCCGCCAAACTCTCCAAAGCCTTGGAAAGATGTTTGGCTTTGAGCGGATCGTCAAGACGAACCCGTTGCAGGATTTCAGGGGCAAAGCTTGGAATACCAGAGAAGCGGATGTTTTCACCCTCTGTCAAACTGTCACCAACCCGAAGCGTTCCGTGGTTGGGTATGCCGATAATATCCCCCGGCCACGCCTCTTCTGCCAACTCTCTATTCTGGGCAAAGAACATGATCGGGTTATGGATGCTCATGGATTTACCCGTGCCCATCTGATGCAGCTTCATACCGCGCTTAAACCTGCCGGAACAGATACGCATAAAGGCAATACGGTCACGGTGTTTCGGGTCCATGTTTGCCTGAACCTTAAAGACAAAGCCAGTAACCTTGCTGTCGGAAGGTTCAACTTCTTTGGGCTCTGCGGGCTGCGTCGTTGGTGCAGG
>NZ_CAKZMP010000243.1 GCF_937128705.1 uncultured Kiloniella sp.
ACTGGACGCCCGTTTACAAAAAGATATTGATGCTGCGCATTCCCACGATTGAGGGTAGGCAATCCGATATAGCCTGAAAGTTTCAAATATTCACGCTCGGCCTCAATAGGCAGCGCATTTTCTTCAAATTCTCGGGCCATAACAGATGAAAGACGTTTCAAACGTACTTCAAATAAGTCACCACTACTCGCTGGCAACCGAAGGATCGTTCTTTTCTCGTCAGAGAGTGAAAAACCCACTTCCGGATTTGCCATAGCAAGACGTTTTAAAACATCTTCTGCATGACTGACTTCAGTTCGGGCTGCTTTCAAAAATTTTAATCGGGCTGGTGTCGCAAAAAACAAGTCCCTGATTTCAACCCGCGTCCCGGCGTTACATGCTGCAGGCTGTGGATCAGTTACAACACCGCCTTCTACCTTAATTGTCCAAGCATCTTCAGCCCCTAATTCACGGCTTGTAATCTGCAAACGAGCCACCGCCCCGATAGACGGAAGCGCCTCGCCCCTGAACCCGAGGGTTTTAATATGAACAAGGTCATCACTGGGGAGCTTTGAAGTTGCATGGCGTTCGATACAAATGCCAAGTCCTTCACGGCTCATCCCACAGCCATCATCGGTAACAGAGATATAGCTGCGTCCACCATCACGCATGACAACGTCAATGTTGCGCGATCCTGCGTCCAGTGCGTTCTCCACCAACTCTTTAATTGCCGCAGCGGGGCGTTCGATAACTTCACCAGCAGCGATTTGATTAACAAGGGTGTTGGGTAGACGGCGAATTAGCACTTAAAAGGCTCCTGATTAAAGATCTTTTAACATACGGCGGGCGAGTACTTTGCCTTGCTCAACGGCGGGCTGATCATAAGGGTTCACCCCCAACAGGTCAGCCGTAATGACTGTCTCCAGCATAAAGTGCATGGTCAAAGCACCCAACGTTTCTTCATCAATTTTATCTAATAGGAACTTTCTCACCGGACGGCCATTTTTGGCCAAAGTCTGCATGGTGGCCTCGGCAGAAACAGTGAGCAGATCCCCCAAAGTACGCCCCCGGAGATAACTCAGCGAATCTTCACCTTTTGGAAGCACTGTATCAACTGGCAACCCCATGCCTTTGGCATCATGATAAATCATTGTGAACATCTTGTCCTGAGGTCCATCCAGATACAGTTGTAACTGGCTATGCTGATCAACTGTTCCAAGTGCTCGGATTGGCGTCGTTCCCTTACCCTCTTTGCCCAAGCTCTCTGCCCACAACTGATTATACCAAAGACCGAGATCAGCAAGTCGATCCTCATAGGGCATGATAACGGTTTGCCGGATACCACGTTGACGCTGTAATCCCGTCGCAATGGCTGCGCCAACTGCCGCGGGAATGTCTTCCATTGAAGCACCCGAAAAAGCCTGATCAACAACTTTTTGAGCACCGTCTCTCAAAGCAGCCGTATCCAAACCCGCAATCATTGCCGGGAGCAACCCGACCAAGGTAAGGATACAAAATCGCCCCCCAATTAACGGGTTTTGATCAAGACACTCAAGTCCCAGATCTCTTGCTAACTTTCGTAGAGGATTAGGACGGGGTTCAGTGATAACAGTAACCCGTTCTGATAATTTATCCGCGCCATATTCCTTCTGAAAGATTGGTAATAAAGCCATAAACTGGGAAACAGTTTCCGCAGTTGATCCTGATTTGGAAACAACGATTAGACCTGTACGAGAAATATCAAG
This sequence comes from uncultured Kiloniella sp., assembly GCF_937128705.1. Taxonomy (GTDB): domain Bacteria; phylum Pseudomonadota; class Alphaproteobacteria; order Kiloniellales; family Kiloniellaceae; genus Kiloniella. The sequence goes on from NZ_CAKZMP010000243.1 coordinate 1,725, forward strand.
ATGCTTTAAGAGAACATCAAAACTATGTGGGTCAATATTGTCGATAAAATGAAGATGCGGTCCACCGTTAATTGGCCCAAAGGCACTCGTGGCTAGACCATACAGCGTGCGTCCACCAAGCGACGACCCTCCTGTCCCCAGAACAATAACATCGTCACAATTTTCCCGGTAAGAAGACACTAGCGCTTGGCAAGAAACGAGGTCATCGCGCTCGCTCGGGATCATCAGAAACGGCAACCGTCCACTGTCTTTATCATCTTTAAGACGGGCGAGACTGGACTTACAGCCTTGAAGCTGTTCTTCAAATATTTTCTGTTCCAATCCACCTTCGCCAAGTGTTCTGGCAAGGCAAAACTCTGCATCGTGTGTGTAAGACATTGTCTCTTTTATCTATCTAAGAATATACTTGTAGTATTACCGATTTGTCGCTGATGACGAAAGCTTTCATCCCATAAAACCGCTGGAATCGCTTCTTCTCTTGCAGATAGAACTGTTATGGCTCAAACGGCAAAGGTGCTTCTTCCTCAAGCCCGACCGGGCGCCCAGCAATAACAACCGTCAACGAATCTGGCTTAAATAATTCTTTGGCAACCCGTTTTGCGTCTTCCAACGTCACGGCCTCAAGGTACTTATTCCGCTGATCTAGGTAATCGATCCCCAAATCATTCAACTGCATCGCCAACAAGATATTTGCAACCCGCCCCGTGCTGGTAAAACTTAACGGGAAAGACCCCGTCAAATAGGTTTTGGCATCGATCAATTCCTGTTCGCTCGGTCCTTCTTCAGCCATTAATGACCATTGCTCTTTCATAATCCGGATTGTTTCAGCAACGCGTTCATTTTGTGTGGCGACCGAAGCCATCACAAGCGGTGCCTGATCCAACAAAGAGAGGTAGCTACCTACAGAATAAGTCAAACCTCTTTTTTCCCGAACCTCCTGATACAACCGAGAAGAAAAGCTTCCTCCGCCTAGAATATGGTTCACAATAAAGGCCGCATAATAATCAGGATCATCCCGGGAAATACCTCTATGGGCCATTATAACTTCGCTCTGGGGAATATCCTC
>NZ_CAKZMP010000244.1 GCF_937128705.1 uncultured Kiloniella sp.
GGCTGAAAAGTGCGCTTCACTGTAATTCTCCGTTATCCGGAAGGTTATTGAAAATAGTGGTCGGTGTATAAGCGGGCGCTGAGCATCTGTCAACGCCTGTCAGCCAGATTCAATGGATTCCCTGTAAAAACAGAAGTATTTTTCTGAATTATGCCGGGGATCACTACGAAAAAAGCTGATTCCAAACCACCGTTGGGCTGGTTCTATCAAGGTTTTAAGGTAATTCACAGTACTTTTTTTGCCTCTATAAAGATAAAAGTAGGGAGTTTCGTTATAAACTGTGCACTTAGCTCCTCTCGTTTGATCACATCCCTGTGTGAATGGCTTGATAGGCTTGTATTTTAAGTTATTACGTCAAAAATATACTTCTATGATAGATACCGATACTAGTATGACCGAAACAAACGAAGATAATAAAAAGCGCGCCTCTTTGCTCAAACGCTTGCTGCCACTTCTTATATTGGTTGCAGGGTTGATTGCCGTTTACGCATTGGGATGGCACCAATATCTCAGCTTTGACGCATTGAAGGAGAATAGAGAGGCATTGAACGGATTCGTTCAAGATCGTACTTTCTTTGCCATTGTTTCTTTTGTCGCTCTCTATGCCATAGCGATAGCATTTTCGATTCCCGGTGGTTCGTTTCTAACCATTGCGGGGGGATTCCTTTTTGGAACATGGTTTGGTGGTATCTATGCCGTCGTTGCCGCGACGATTGGGTCTACCTTGGTGTTCTTAGCGGCAAAGACAGCATTTCGTGATATCTTGCGGGAAAAAGCACAAGGCTATCTGAAAAAGATGGAACAAGGCTTTCACGAAAACGAACTGAGTTACCTTTTGATCCTCAGATTGGTTCCTTTGTTTCCATTTTGGCTGGTTAATCTTGTTCCTGCTTTTGTGGGCGTTTCTCTTAGAAACTATGTAATTGCAACATTTGTTGGCATCATTCCCGGAACCTTTGTTTATGCATCTGTTGGGAATGGTTTAGATGCTCTGTTCCGAAGTGGCGGCACACCTGATTTAGGTATTATCCTCAAGCCAGAGATACTTTTACCTATATTGGGTCTTGCACTTCTGTCCTTCATTCCTGTCCTCTACAAAAAATTTGGCAAGAAAAACCAGGCTTAATTATGGCCTGTATCCTCGGGGTGCTGAATAAGGCTCTCGGTTGATTCGGTGGCTTGTATGGTTTGGGAATCGTAAAGAACATTTAATTTAAGGACTTCTCCATGGAAAATAACACGATCAAAACAGATATTTGCGTTATTGGTGGTGGGTCAGCTGGTTTGTCTATTGCCGCTGGTGCGGTTCAAATGGGTGCAGACACCGTGCTTGTCGAAGCGGGTAAAATGGGGGGCGACTGCCTAAATTATGGCTGTGTTCCCTCCAAGGCGCTTCTTACGGCGGGCAAAGCTGCTCGTAGCTGGAGAAAATCACCTGAATTTGGTGTGAGCTATGATCCGCCAGAAGTAAATTTTCAAAAAGTCCATGATCATGTGAAAGAAGTGATTGCTGATATAGAACCACATGATTCTGTCGAACGTTTTGAATCGTTAGGTGTTAATGTTGTTCAAGCGTCGGGTCAGTTCATTGATGCGAAGACATTGAAGGCTGGCGATACGACAATTCAGGCGCGACGTTTTGTGATCGCGACGGGATCGCGTGCAATGATTCCGCCAATCAAAGGCATTGAAGAGGTCCCGTTTCTGACCAACGAATCTGTTTTTGATCTGACGGATTTACCAAAAAAAATCATTATTGTTGGTGGCGGCCCAATTGGGTGCGAGCTGGGGCAGGCTTTCCACAATTTGGGAAGTGAGGTCTCTATTGTTGAGATGGCAAGTATAATGCCAAAAGACGATCCCGATCTGGTATCTGTTATTCGTGATCGCTTAGCGGGTGATGGGATCTCTCTCTTGGAAAAGACGAAAGTTCTCTCCGCGAGTAAAAGTCCTGATGGTGTGAGCCTTCGTGTTGAGGCCGACGGTGAAGAGCGTGAAATTAACGGTACACACCTTTTGTTAGCAGCGGGACGTATTCCCAATCTTGAAAAGCTTAACCTTGAATCTGCTGGCGTCAAATATGAACGACAGGGTATCACTGTTGATAAAGGCCTTCGAACTTCTAACCGTAAGATTTATGCGGCCGGGGATGTAACTGGTGGCTATCAGTTTACGCACATGGCGGCCTATGATGCGGGTATTATTATTCGAAGCGCTTTGTTTCGGTTACCGGCAAAGGTCTCATACAATGCTGTGCCATGGGTAACCTATACAGACCCCGAGTTGGCGCAAGTTGGTCTATCTGAGGCTGATGTAAAAAAGCAGGGCGTTCAGCACAAAATTCTTAACTGGTCTTTCGCGGATAATGATCGTGCTCGGGCGGAACGTCGAACCGAAGGAAAGATCAAGGTGATCACGAGCCAGAAAGGTAAAATTCTGGGGGCGTCTATTGTTGGAATTCAGGCCGGTGAATTGATACTGCCTTGGGGACTTGCCTTGTCCAAAGGCTTGAAAATCGGCGACATGGCAAATGTGATTGCCCCCTATCCAACGCTTTCTGAAGTCAGTAAACGTGTGGCGGGCAGCTACTATACAGAATCGTTGTTTAGTGATCGTGTGAAGAAGATTGTTCGTTTTCTTGCCAAGTTTGGATAAGCTTCACTTAATCTTTGAAAATGAAATAGTGAGCTCATGGCCGGAAAAATTCAACTGCCACCCTTTATCACCAGTTTGTCAGCGAAGCTATTGGTGCTGACGGCTATCTTTGTGTTGTTGGCAGAAATTCTGATCTTTGCGCCTTCCATAGCTCGGTTCCGGTTTGTCTATCTTCAAGAACATCTCGCGGATGCCCACCTAGCCATACTTGCTCTAGATGCAACCGATGACATGATGGTGAGTGAAGATCTTGAAAAAGAGCTTCTGAGCCACGTGAATGCTTTGGCAGTTGCCCTGCAAAGGCCCGGGCAGGGCAAGCTGAAGCTTATGAGTAGTGCAGAGGTCGAAATTGATGAGACTTACGACTTGAGAGAGGAAAGTTTCTTTGGCCTGATAAAGGATGCTTTTGTTGCTCTTGGTCAAACACGACATCGTATTCTTCGAATCATAGGCCCCTCGCCAAAAAATGACGAGGTTCTCGTTGAGGTGGTAATGAGCGAAACACCCATGCGTTGGGATATGTATGAATATTCCTGGCGGATTTTGGCGCTTTCTTTGGGGATTGCGTTGATGACGGCGGCGCTTGTTTTTATCAGTCTGCATTGGTTAATGGTCCAGCCTTTACGACGGATCACACGCAGCATGATTAAATTCAGAGATGCCCCAGAAGATGCAACTCGTATCATCAGGCCATCCTCTCGAACTGATGAAGTCGGGATCGCTGAATCCGAACTGGCATCAATGCAGGTTTCGTTACAATCCTCTTTGGGGCAGAAAACCCGGCTGGCGGCGATAGGCACTGCTGCGGCCAAGATTAACCATGACCTGCGAAATGGGCTGGCCACGGCTCGGTTGATTTCTGATCGTTTAAACCGAAGCGAAGACCCAGAGGTTCGAGAGGTGGCGCCTGTTTTACTGGCGGCGATTGACCGGGCTGTTCATATCTGTGGGCAGATGCTTAACTTTTCCAAAGAAGGTACACCACAGCTCGATATTATGGACTTTGATCTTCACGAACTGGCTGGTGAGGTCGCGGATACGCTTCAAGTTGCCGAATCTGTTGATATCACTGTCCAGAATCATATACCGCCGGGCACGAATGTTTCAGGTGACTGGGAGCAGCTTTACAGGGTTTTTGAAAACCTTGCTCGAAATGCAGAACAAGCTGGTGCCAAGACCGCAGAGATTCGACTGCAAACCGAGCTGGATTGTTTGATTGTCTCAATCGCTGATGATGGGCCGGGAATCCCGCCGGAAACCCGATCAAACCTTTTTAAACCGTTCAAAGGCTCTACACGTAAAAACGGGTCTGGCTTGGGACTTGCTATAACCCGGGATTTAATGCGGGCACACGGCGGGGATATCTGGCTAGATGTTTCCGAACTTGGCGGAGCCTGCTTCTGTTTAGAACTCCCCATCAAGTCTAGTGTATCGAACTCTAAGTCACAGTTATTTGGTTAATTTACAGCTTTCAGAACTCAATATTCATAAGAAATTTATTGTCGCCAAATTGCTCGATTACTTTCCATCCCATTGCTCGGTAAATTTCTGGAGTCAGGGTATAAAGAAATAATTGTTTTTCTTCCCGATCACGTGCGACCTCTTCAACGAATGCGACTAGCTTTCGAGCAACACCTTTACGTCGATGGGCAGGAGCGACATACGGAGCTGCCAACCATGGACGGCAATTCTTATAATCTTCGTGATCGTTTTCAATTAAGAGAGCCGTCCCGATAGGCTTGTTCTTGGATAACGCGACAAAAGCTTGCTCAGGATTATCGTCCTTAGTCATACGTTGATAGCTTTTGAGAACGTTTTCCTTTGCCCAGCCGTAACTCTTTCCCCAAGTTATGTATTCCCAATCAGCGCAGATTTCGATGCAATCAGGATGATTACGAAGGAAATCTACGTTGATTATCATGAGGGCTAGTCCAGTGTGTAGAGTTGAAGTTTTAGGTACTCAGATTCGGGTAAGAATGGATGTACGGGATGGTCTGGTCCTGCCCCCCGGGTGAAGAGCAGGCGGGATTTTCTGGTTGCATCCAAAAGACCTTTGCGAGTCTGATCTGCAAAATTGTCGATATCCATGTGATGAGAACATGATGCCACAACAAGGTAACCACCGGGCTTAACAAGCTTGGCGGCGAGTCTGGCGAGTTTTCTATAACCTTTTGATCCTTGTTGAATATCTTTTTTGCTTTTTACAAAGGCTGGCGGATCAACAATAACGAGATCAAAGCTCTCACCGTCATTTGCCAATTTGGCAAGATGATTAAAGACTTCAGCTTTTACAAAAGTACATTTATCTGCAACGCCGTTTTCTTCGGCAGCTTTGGCAGCCAAATCCAGTGCAGTTTGGCTGCGATCAACTGTTGTGACTGATTTGGCACCTGCTAGTGCGGATTGAACTGTGAAGCCACCAGCAAAGGAGTAACAATCGAGAACATCCGCGTCTTTGGCAAAACGAGCAGCGAGTGTTCTGTTGTCACGTTGATCAAAGAACCAACCGGTTTTTTGGCCTTCTTGAAGTTCAGCAAAGAATGTTGCGTCGTGCTCAATGACCTTGATGGGGCCGTCCAGCGCG
>NZ_CAKZMP010000245.1 GCF_937128705.1 uncultured Kiloniella sp.
TTCTGGTACTGTTCAGGATATTAGTGACAAAAAGAACGCACAAAATATTCTTCTTAAAAATAAACAACGATATAAGAATATTGTAGAAGGATCCGATGATCTAATAACGATTGTTTCCCCAGATGGTTCATTAAATTTTGTCAATCATATGTCGGAAGTTATTTTTGGCTTATCTCCTGAAGATTGCCTTGGTAGATCCGCATTTGATTTTATTCACAATAAGGACAAACAAAAAACAATCAATGCTTTTCACCAATCTGTCCAACAAGGAAAGCATATTCATAACTTTGAAAACAGACAAATAAGTGTCGACGGCCAAATACGTCATTTGTCTTGGAATATGAGACTCTCTTTTGATGAAAAGGGAGATGTTGAGTTTTGCACCAGCGTCGGGCGTGATGTCACCCAACGTAAGAAAATGGAAACACAATTACATCAAGCTCTCCACCACGCAGAACAATCCAATAAAGCCAAATCTGAATTCCTTGCATCGATGAGCCATGAATTAAGAACTCCGTTAAATGCAATCATTGGATTTTCTGATTTATTACGAAATCAATATTTTGGCCCCATAGGAAATCAACGATACACAGAATACGCAGAAGATATATATAACAGTGGGGAACTTTTATTAGACTTGGTAAGTGATATTCTTGATCTGTCAGCCATTGAAGCAGGAGAAAAAACACTACTTAAAACACCTGAATCAATTGATCAAATTATAGAAGAATGTGTACATGTCGTTTCTACTAGGGCAAATAATAAAAACATAAAAATAAGAACAACAATACCAAAAATCATAAATAAAATATCTGTTGATAAAAGAGCGGTTAAGCAAATTTTACTAAATTTACTTTCAAATTCTATAAAATTCACAGATTATGACGGCTTGATAACGATTGAAGCAATTGAATTTCAATCAAACATTCAAATTTTAATTAAAGATAATGGGTGTGGGATTGAACCAGAAAAAATCTCAGAAATAATAAACCCTTTTATCCGAAGCGATCATGACCCACACCTATCTGAAAAAGGTTGGGGGCTTGGACTTGCTATTTCAAAGTCCCTGGTGGAACTCCATGATGGAGAGCTAAAAATCGAAAGCGAATTTAATGTCGGAACGACTGTGACTGTAAATATTCCATTTAAGTAAGTATAAAGATTCAGATCTGATCAATCATAAAATAGATTAACTAATTCATTTCAGGTAAATCAATTTCTCGGTGGTTGTGTGCCCCCGCAACCAATAAAAAAAACGCCTTAGATTGAAAAGTCTGAGGCGTTTTTTTGTCTCCGTGAAAGAGAAAAACGGAGATAAAGTAAATAATAGTCTAATTCATCATGCTTTCTGGAAAGATATAGGCTCATGGAAATCACTGTAAATTTTTTGGATAACCTTCGTCTTGAGGCTAAGTTTGATGACTTTACCGTAATAACCGACCAGCCTATTCGCTATAAAGGGGATGGAACGGCGCCAAGTCCATTTGATTATTTTCTTGCATCTTCTGCGCTCTGTGCCGCTTATTTTGTAAAGGTTTATTGCCTGTCACGTGATATCCCCACTGATGATATCAGGGTTTCGCAAAATAATATTATCGATCCGGAAAACAGATATAATCAAACCTTTCAAATTCAAATTGAATTGCCTGACGGTATTTCCGAACGAGATCGGGCTGGTATCTTAAGGTCAGCAGACCGTTGCACCGTGAAAAAAGTTATCCAGGAAGGCCCGAAGTTTAAAATTGACCCCGTGGAAAATCTGGATGATTCGTCGCTGTTAGAAAGCTATGAGAGCGAAGGAAATACGGTTATTCTGGGGAAAGACCTACCTTTGGAACAGACCATTGCCAATATGACGGCGATTTTGTCCAATATTGGTATTAAAATTGAAGCTGCGTCCTGGCGAAATATTGTTCCGAATGTCTGGTCCCTTCATATCCGCGAAGCTGCGTCGCCGATGTGTTATACCAATGGGAAAGGGGCCACGAAAGAAAGCGCCCTTTGTTCCGCATTGGGTGAATATATTGAAAGGATTAGCTGTAATTTCTTTTATAATGACTATTACTTTGGCGAAGAAATCGCGCATAGCGAATTTGTCCATTATCCCAACGAAAAATGGTTTAAAGCCGGACCTGATGATGCTTTGCCGAAAGGTTTGATGGATGAAGTATGTCTGCAGCTTTATAACCCTGACGGTGAATTAAGAGCGTCGCATTTAATTGATACAAACTCCGGGCTTGTTGATCGCGGTATTTGTGCTTTGCCCTTTATACGCAGTTCAGATCAAAAAACAGTCTATTTTCCGTCAAATCTGATTGAAAATCTATTTGTTAGTAATGGTATGAGCGCCGGCAATACGTTGTATGAAGCGCAAGTTCAATGCCTATCCGAAATATTCGAACGTGCGGTTAAACGAGAAATCATTGAGGAAGAGATTGTTCTTCCGGATGTACCAAAGGAAGTTCTTGCAAAGTATCCGCATATTCTGGCCGGCATTGAAGAGCTAGAAGATAAAGGCTTCCCTATTCTGGTCAAAGATGCATCTTTGGGGGGGCGGTTCCCTGTTATGAATGTCACACTGATGAACCCGAAAACAGGGGGCGTTTTTGCATCCTTTGGGGCGCATCCCAGTTTTGAAGTGGCTTTGGAACGTTCTCTTACTGAATTATTGCAAGGTCGTAGTTTTGAAGGCCTGAATGACGTGCCACTTCCGACATTCAGCAGCCATGCGGTAAAAGAACCTGGGAACTTTGTTGAGCATTTTATTGATTCAACAGGTGTTATATCGTGGAAATTCTTTAGTAAAAAACAAGACTATGATTTCTGTGAATGGGATTTTAGTGGCACGACAGAGCAAGAAAATGAGTGCTTGATGAACATCCTCAAAGATCTGGGGAAAGAAGTTTATATTGCGACATACAATGACTTTGGTGCAACGGCATGCAGGATTTTGGTGCCAGATTACTCTGAAGTATATCCAGCAGAAGACTTGATTTGGGATAATACAAATAAGGCCCTGATATTCCGGGAAGATATTTTAAATATTCATTCCTTAACTCATTCTGAACTAGAAAGTTTGCTCGAGCGATTAGATGATTCTGAGCTAGACCCCTATACGATAATATCCAGCATGATAGGCATTGAATTTGATGAAAATACAGTCTGGGGCAAGCTGGATATACGTGAACTGAAGATATTGATATATCTTGCTTTGAAAGAATATGAAGAAGCTAAAGATGGCATCGGAGACTTCTTGAACTTTAATGAAAACACCGTGGAGCGGGTTTTATTCTACCGAGCAATGGATGCTGTTCTTGATATTACGCTTGATGACGACTTGAGTATTGATGACTTTCTTCCCAACCTTACAAGAATGTATGGCTCTGAGGTCATGGATAATGCTGTGGGCTCTGTAACCGGGGATGTTAAATTCTATGGGTTAACAAAGACAAGTATGAAACTTGAAGGTTTGGACAAGCACCTTAGGTTAATTGAGAGCTATAAAAAGCTGCATAAAGCGCGACAAGGTAAAGTAAATTAACAGGTTTACTGGATTAATAAAAACTAACTTCCCTTTTTCAAAAAAGATAGGAGGGTAGGGGGGAGGTTAATTTTGCTTTAAGGTGTGTTTTTCTAACAAGTGTTTATTTTTAAAGCTTTATATTCATAGAATTAGACCCGCTGCACTAAAGTGGAGGATACTTTAGTCTGTTATGCCGCCTTCATTTCAAATTTCATAGGGCTGATATTTC
>NZ_CAKZMP010000246.1 GCF_937128705.1 uncultured Kiloniella sp.
GGGTTTTTTTATACTTTCTTTTTACCAATCCATATGCTTTAATCTTTGCATTGCATTAGCTGCAAGCTTCCATCTTTCGACACCTTTTGTATAGACCTCAGACGTCTTTGCTTCGGTGTGTCCGTGGATCGACATAATCTCATATTGAGTGCATCCCTCTTGTGCTAACAGATGACCGACAGCCTTTCTCATGCCGTGGCTTGATAGGTGAGGAAGGCCCGCTTCCTTGCACCACTTCTTCATTTTTTGTCCGAGTGAATCGGCTGTGGAAAAAGGCCTGCCGTAATCCGTTAGCAAATAGGTAGTGCCTTGCACCTTAGCTTCTCTCGTTGCATTGATTAGGGGCGGCAACATAGGGATTTCAACATAGGCCGAACCTTTCTTCTTTGGTTGCCAGCCTAAGCCCTTCACACCATGGCGCTCAAATTCATTGTGACGCCCTAAAACAGTCGCATCACCAATTCGGCATCCGGTAAACATAAGTAGGGTTAGATAAAGGTGAGCCGTAGTGCCTTGAGGGTGCTTCTTTTTGAACTCCTTTAAATCAGCCACTGTCCAAGGGATAGCGCCGCCTTTGCCTCTGTCAATTTTCCCAATTCCAATGGCGGGGTTTACTGTCATTATCCCAACATCAACCGCCCACCTATACATTCCTCTGATGGCTTCAACCATAGAATCGGCTGAGGCGGGTGTTGCAACCATCTTGTCGCGGATTTTAATAATCTCTGAGGTAGGAATTTCCATAGAGTATTCACCGCACTCACCACGCAATCGGGCCATAAAGCCTTTACGTTTTTTTAAGGTGAGGGGCGACATTTGTCCTGCTCCAACTTCCCTCTCAAGAAAAGCGATGTGTTTATGAGTTAGCCAGGAGACCGAATGTCGGAGGGTCTTGTCTTCGGGTTTGTTTTCGGGCTTTGTTTCAATGCCCCGCCTTGCTGCCCGGTAATGCTCATTGAAATCTTTGTGATTTAGTGGGATGTGAAGCTTTATTTTCTTGTGCTTATTGCCCTCAACCCTGACGCGAAGGCGCTGATTGCCAGAAGGCAACCTTTCAATCGTCAAGCCGGGGTAATTAACCTTCACGCGATCCACTCTCACCATTCCTTGGGCTTGAGATTGTCTGTTTGCTTGTCCGGTTCGTCAACTTCTAAAAATATAAGCCGCACTTCTGATTTAGTCATAACACATTCACGAATGACCATCCCGCTTTGCTTGGCGGCGCTCATAGCACGATACATATCTGCTTTTGTGACAGAAGCTTGCTTAGACATTTTCTACCCATCCTCCCGACTACGCCCGTGAATTGTGACGAGTTTGTTGTTCTTGAAAATATACTTGAACTCGCCAATGCTGGCTGATTTCGCGCCTGTGGACATGGCGGCTTTAATGTCTTTGGTAAGGATAAAGTCGCGCATACCATCAACATCAAGCTCAAGAACGCGCTCCATATATCGCACAAGAGCGTGATCACTTACGGGGTGTTCAATCATCACTCGCCCTCTGGTGCTGGTGGTAGAGGTATCCAGTGGGTCAAAAAGTCATGCCCAGTTGGGGAATGACATGACTGCATAAAAGCTTTCTCGTTATTATCATAAGAGGCAATAAGCATGTATGGACCGTTGTAAAAATGCACACCAAAAACTATAATTTGGGTCCCATCCTTAGGCGCAGTCTCTATCGGCTTCCACGGGCTGACTTCCCCTGTTCCGGCGAGGGCTTGTTTGGCAGCTTCAACCATATCTTCAACCTCTTTGTAATCCCATGAGTCAGCGTAATCTTTCATGGACAAGGCAATTTTTAAAACCCCCTCAAGCTCATCTATTCTGGCGCAAGCATCTCCGATTAATCTGGATTGACTTTCAATTAAGGCATCCATCCCTTTAATTTCTTTATTCGACAGCTCAATCTCCGCTTGCTGGCTTTGGATGGTGGTGCGCGAAGACTTTTCTTGAGCCAGTAATTTGAAGCACCAATCTTCAAGTCCTGAAACATAAGTCGTTGTTGCCTCTAACCATTGGCCCCGCTCATCTTCGGATGGTTCAACAAAGTCTATTTCCTCAACCTCGGGGGTGGTGAAGGTGTTTGGTTTATTTGAAATCTCATTCATTAGAACCTCAAATTGTCGCTTATCCTCTTCCGTAAGTTCGTCAATTTCTAATCGCTGCCATAAAAATTCAAAATATAGCTCGATAAGTCTATTCGATAGATGGGGGTATTTTTGTAAGTATTTGATCAACGTTTCTTTGTTGTGTTCAGGTTCAACAGTGAAATCGTCTAGGATATTATCATCAGTCATAGTGCATTCCTTTCATCTGCCAGGTAATCCTCAACAATGATGCAAAGCCCGGCTAAATCGTTTGGTTCGGTGGTAAGTGTCATGTTGGTGATGGCTTCTTTGTAGCCTCGGAATTCGGCCATTGTTTGCTCTAGGGATTGGGCATTTTGATAGCCCAAATTGTAGAAATTAATCCAAAGCGTTGCTTGAATGATTATCGCTACAGCAGTCCAGCATAATGACTTCATATCAATACGCTCCTATCTGGGGATCGGCTTCTGCAAACTCTCTTTGCCTTAACTGTCGGCAAGCCGCCTTAGATATTTCAAGGCCGGTCATATGCAGATACATGGCATTCATTAGGTCTGTTTTAGTGTCCCGAGTTTTGACTGAAATCCCGTGCTTTCTTGATTCTGTAATCAGTTCTTCACGCCATAGAAGTTTTAAAACTTCCCTAGTATCAGGGTTACGATATTGAGAAGCCGGGATATCCCATACATGTGGATAACGAATATAATCAGGAATGGGGTAACACCACTCTAAGGCATTAACTGCGGCCAATGGTTCTTTGGCCCTAAACCCGAGGTCACGATTGTTAAAATAACTAAAGGTTTCAAAGAACTTTGCATGTGCAGCTACTATTGTGACATGGCTACAAGACTTGAACTGCTTCACCTGACGAGGTAGCCGTTTCAATGTGTCCTTCTCGGATTTGATTTCTGCTGTGATTATCTGTGAAGTTGTCACCGCGGCAAGATCGACCCTGTTGCTGCCATGTCCCGTATTTAATTCATGGATAATTCGAGCCGATGGGAACAGTTCACGTAACTTAATAACAACCGCATCCCTTATTTCTTTTTCGTGCGAAGATGTATTATGCGCCATCACAGCCCCCTGTTGGCTTGCTGGTCTGCATGTACTTGGCTAACTGTCCTCTCTTTCTTTCATAGCCATAAGGAATACGTTTTTTATCGATTAAGTTCTGTTGATGAAGAAGGTTACGAACACATTCAAAATCGCCTATCTCCTGACACATACGCTCGACGTTATCGAATATCTGCCCCGGCTGTACTTCTAAGGCCCCAAAGCGCAATATCTTTGCGGCTCGTTGCGATATTTCATCGCATTCTTCCATTAAAATTATAAGCAATTCACGCTCGTAATCCGTGGGTAAGTCTGCAGGAGTTATGAATTTTTCGACCATTACCACACCCCTTTTGATCGCATCGGCATCACAACACACAAATAACTGTCATCATTGTGATTGGTGAGCCGTGCCGGAGAATGGTCACTCTCGATCGAGAGGCTGATTTTATCGCTATGAAGTGCTTTTAAAATTTGCGCTAAATAAGAAGTGTTAAAGCAAATCTCTATATCTTTGCCCTGGGTTACCCCCGCTATCCGACAAAAAATTTCACCGTGCTCTACACAACGTTTTTTAAGGTCAAGGGACGTTGGGTTTATTCGAATATCAGTTGCTTCTTTTTTGTCCCCATATTTTAAGAATGCTGATATGGCCCGAAGGATCACCGATCTTTCCAGTTGAACCTTGGTGGTAAAATCTTCTTTAGGAATGATCCTCGTGTAGTCTGGAAAAGTTCCATCAACTAACTTTGTATAAAGGACAAAATTTGGTGCTTCGAATTTCAAGTAATGCTGATTCCATGACAACATTACTGGTTCATTACTACCGTTTTTTGGGAGATTTTTAAGGATAAACGAAACAGCTTTTTTAGGAATAATACCAGACGTATTTTGCCCTGATGTGGTAAACTGATTGGTGTCAGTTTCAGGCGGGAATTGTATTCTTTGAATAGCCAGTTTATGCCCATCAGTTGCGACTGCTATCAAATCGGAATTTTCAAGGTGAAGATATGCCCCATTTAGATAGTATCGGGTAGGCTCATTAGACATAGCAAAAGCAACATTGCCCAACAGCTTTTGTATGTCAGTCACAGAAAAGCTTGCCCGACCAGTTTCAACATCGGGAAACGATGGGTAATCTTCAAAATCCTGCACCGCAAAAGACCAAGAGAACGGCATATCGCCGTCCATTGTCAGATTTGCCGTCTTGTCATCAACCTGTACTGTTAATTTTGCCCTGTCGGCATAAGCTGTTTCACAGGCAGATTTGAACTGTTTAAAAGGAAGTACTGTAAGCCCATTGATTTTAACATCTGCTTCTAAAATAACAGAAACAAATTGATCACAATCACAGGCACGCAATTCAATTTTGTTGTCAGTTGCTTCTATATGAACGCAATGCAAAATAGGAATTTTGCTGTTATTTTGAACAACATTTCCTAGCCGAGTTAATGCAGCTTTCAGGGCGATTGATTCAATTGAAAACTTCATTTTACCTTGCTCCCCTGTATTGAACTTGCGTTGTGCTGTTAAAAGTATTTTCCTGTTCGTATGCTTCGACATCAGAAATGCGATACAGGTTCTTGCCGCCTCTCTTTCCACGCCCTCCAGGTTTAAAAAACAAAGGTCCGCTACCATTTGCTCTTTGGTTATCCAGTGTCGCCGTTGTTAAATTCCATCGTTCAGCCAACTGAACGGGGTTAAGGCAAATACTCGCCTTTAGGTGGCTTTCAGCAGTGTGTAGTTTATGAATTAGTTTTTTAATTAATGGCTCTACAGCCTCACCACCAATTGCCTGAACCGCTGGTAATAATGCCAAGGCATCACTCACCGCTTCTTGTGCTTCTTCATGATGGGTCATGACTTAGCTCCCCTGCTTTTCCGTGCAGAATTGACCGCATCGGCATCTATTGCAGATACCTTGGATGTGCCACGGTAAAATTCAGTAACGGGTGTATCTAAAAATTCGGAAATAAGGACCAAGCGACCAGATGGAATTCTGTCCTGCCCGACTTCATATTTTCTGATTTGATTTTGGGTAACCCCAACACCCTCACCTGTTTGCTGTTGGGATTTCCCCCTGTCTTGACGGATACGTTTTAAATTTTCGCCAATACAGATGTCTTCTTTGGTGGCTCTAGCCATGACCACCCCCCACCTGATCCTCTAGACCGTTCCAGTATTGGAGCCATAACGCCATTGCATCGGGTGTCGATAGAACTGGACCAAACTTAAAGTTTGTTTCTTTTAGGATTTCTTCTGTTGTACCTTCTACTAAATCTGGTAGGCCAAAGAAGTTAGCTTGCTCTGCATCAAACAAGGCATGAGCAATTTCTAAAGCATAAGTTTCTGGCTCAAATGCCCCCATACCGAAACGATCTGAAACCAGCTTTTGAGTTTCATCTATAGTTTTTTCTAATTCCGGATTTATGCGAACCGCATTATCAGAAATGGTTCCTAGGAAAAGAACCCACGCCGGGCTTAATAAGGCCCACTTTATTGTGTCTTGGTTGAACCCTTTTTTCTTCAACAGTTGGGCCAAATTCACAGATGATTGGGCGTAGCTGTAATTTGCAGGGCTTGCACCATTAAACTTAACGACAGCCCCCAAGCACCAAGCCAAGTCTATGGACTCAACCTCTTTTAATCCTTTTGCTGTCGCCTCAACAATTGCACCATTTAATAATCGCATCACTTTTCCTTTATTACCGTATTTCGGTAGATTTACCGTTTTGCAGCCAATAAGAAACACCGCCACAAAT
Organism: uncultured Kiloniella sp.; assembly: GCF_937128705.1. Classification (GTDB taxonomy): domain Bacteria; phylum Pseudomonadota; class Alphaproteobacteria; order Kiloniellales; family Kiloniellaceae; genus Kiloniella. The sequence goes on from NZ_CAKZMP010000246.1 coordinate 5,905, forward strand.
TGCTTTTAAGTTTGGTGATGATTCTGGTTTTGAAAGCATCATACCGATCACGGCATTGAGCTTCATTTTATGGAGCATCATAAACAGCCCCTTCCTTCCGGATGGGTCCAAAATGTCGGCACCATCAATAATTAAACAAGCAGATTTATCCAGTCGGGAAATTGCCACTTGAAGCGCAACTCGAACTCTGAATTGTTCACTCTCGGACAGTAAGAAATAGCTTCTTCCTTCAAGCTCAAATGACAAATCATTTGTAATCTCAACTTTTCCAAAGCCAGCCAAGCTACAACAATGGTTTATTTCAGTGTTGAACATTTTAAGAGCTCGGATTAAAGCAGTTTTACGAACCCCTTTTTGATCAAGAGCATCAATGATCACCTGGTTCACTTGAACGTTACGATGTAAACGGTCTGCTTCTGTTTTAGCCGTAAAAGCGTTCAGATTCCGTTCAGCCTTTGCTTTAGCTTCGCGTTTTTGATCGACATCAACAGCCGCATTACTCGTAGTTTTTTTATCTACTTCTGATAGCTTTTCGACTGCATCCATTGATTCTTTAACATCTACCCGGGCTGCATTTAGAACAGCTTGAGCTTCGTTTAATCTACCTTTGCAGTTTGCTACTTGACCATCTAATGATGCTCTTTGTGTCTGCAGTTCATCCTGCTGTTTTTTGTTGATGTTCTCGGCTATCTTAAGATGTGTCTTGCCTTTAAAAACCTTATCAATGATCAAACGTGTATTACAGCTGGGACACTCGTGAGTATCTTTAACTTCACAAGCAGGTAAGTCATCGCGTAACTTTTCTTTTTCTTGAAGTTCTGCGTGAACTTTTTGAACTGCTTTTTCAGCATCGGATACATCAGATTTCCTGTGTTCCAGTTTTTCTGCTGTATCTCTAAGGCGTTCCAAAGCGTCAACGCTCACAGCGTTTTGTGAAATGGCATCTTCCAGTTCAGCCCGTGCCGCTGTTACAAGCGTTTCCAAGTTCTCTTTACTGTTGGTGGCAAGGGCTTCATCCCATCCGTCAGGCACCCATGAATCTGCTTTTTTTGCTCCGTAGTTATCCCCGGTGTGATAGCCCCACTGGGATTTAAACTCAGTACCTTTGTTTTTTGCTCTGGTATGGGCAGTATCCCAGCCGTCCAGTTCAATGCTTTCCCATAGCTTTTCGAGGTGCTTTTCATTTAGCTTTGTCTCGGCAAGTGCTTGGGTTAAGTCATCTAAAGTGGGTTCTTGTTTTAGAAGCCCCATTAAATGAGTGATAACTGTCTTTGCATCTTGATTTACCAAAGACATACTTCCTACAGCATAAGGTGAAGAATAAACCCTTTTGCCTTCTGTAAATAATTCACCTTTAGGCCAATTTATCGACGCATTCCCATTGGCGGTGGATATAGTTACCTCACCTTTAGCAGCCCCAGTTTTACCAACATTGAATCTGTAACCACCATCACTCTTTTAATGCCCATTTGCGCAATAGCGTCGCATAATTCCAGTGAGGCCCCTGCGCCGCTAAATAATGTCGGTTTGGGCATAGGAATTATTTTGGTGGCTAGTTTTATGGCGCTCATTACACCTTTATAGGCTTTAACTTGAAGAGGGAATAGCATGGCTGGTGAAATCTCCTTATTATTTTAAATGACCATCAGTCAGTCATGTGTACAGTATAGGCAATAACGACCTAATGTCACACTATTCTCTTGGTGTTAATTTTTAGATGATAGAGTGTTTAAAAACCTTCTAACACGATCTTGCCTATTGATTGACCAGACTCTAACGCTTGGTGTGCGGTTCTTAAATTGGTCGCGTTAATCGTGCCTAAATGCTTTCCCTTCGTGGTTTGAATGTAATCCTGATCAACTAAAGACGATATTTGATTTAACAATCGGCTCTGCTCATCCATATCTGCAGCTTGATGCATTGAACGTGCAAACATAAACTCAATATGAAATGACAAACTTTTCATTTTAAGTTTCATAATATCGAGTGGTGTTTCAGGATCATCAATCATAGCTATTTTGCCAAATGGCACTAGCAAATCTATATACGTGTCAAAGTATGACGCTGTACTGTTTAAACTTGCGACATGAGTAACTTGACCTACCCCTTCGTTGGCAATTAACGCATCAATTTGTGGCTTCAAGGCTTTACTGTGATCAACAACATAATCTGCCCCTAATTTTTTCACCCATTGTTGCGAGCTTTCACGAGAAGCCGTTGCAATGATGGTTGCACCTGTGATCACTTTTGCTAATTGTAAGAAAATTGATCCCACACCGCCGGCAGCGCCTACCACCAAAATAACCTCTGCTGATTTATCTTTGCTCGTTGGTGGCTGTTGTTTAATGGCTAAGTGTTCGAATAACATTTCCCATGCCGTAATTGCTGTTAGTGGCAATGCAGCCGCTTCCGCGTGAGATAAACTTTTTGGCTTTTTGCCAACAATGCGTTCATCAACCAATTGATATTCTGCATTGCTACCTTGGCGAGTAATATCACCAGCATAATAGACGTGATCTCCTAATGAAAATTCACTAACATCTTCACCAACAGCCACTACCTCACCAACCGCATCCCAGCCTAAAACTTTAAATTCGCCTTCGCTAGGTGCGGCTTTAAGGCGTACTTTATAATCAACAGGGTTTACAGCTATCGCAGCAACTCTGACTAATAAATCACGTCCAGTAGCAACCGGTTGTGGTAATTCAATATCCATTAAAGAATCTACGTTGCTTATAGGTAACGACTGGGTATATCCAATAGCTTTCATCATCTTTCTCACTTGTTTGTGTCATGGTTACGTTTTAACTTGGCTTTATAATAGCGCTTGATTAATTATCATTAAACAGCATAATAATTGAATCATTATCAATAATTTTTTGACAATATGCAGATAGAAGACTTACATGTCGTATTAAAAGTAGCAGAATTTCGTAGTATAACTGCCGCTGCAGCCAGCTTAGATATGCAAATGGCTACGGCAAGTGCTGCCATTAAGCGTATCGAGCGAGCGCTAGGTGTTGAGTTATTTATTCGAACAACCCGTAGTTTACGTTTAAGTGGGCCAGGAGAACGTTATATTCCGCATTGCCAGCAAGCATTAGAGATGCTTGAGCAAGCCAAGAAAAACGTAAAAGACGATTTAGCAGTAGTTGATGGAGAGCTACGTATTGCTATTTCATCAGATCTTGGTCGTAACCTTGTTACGCCTTGGTTAGATGAATTTATGCAAACCCATAAAGCTATCACCTTAAAGGTAAGCCTAAGTGACAGTAATATCGACTTTTATCGAGATGGGGTCGATATTGCCCTGCGTTATGGCTCTCCTACCGATTCAAATATGTATGGTTTTAAGGTTTGTAATGTTCCACGCTTGCTTTGTGCGAGCCCGCACTATTTAGATCAACATGGTACACCAACG
>NZ_CAKZMP010000247.1 GCF_937128705.1 uncultured Kiloniella sp.
AAGCTCTGGAAATTCCTCTGCGAGTTCATGCGGTGTGTGCTGTGACATTCCCACTCCCTTGTTGCTATCATCTACAGACACAACAATAGAACGAATGGGATATTCAGGCTTTGACGTAGGTCAAATCAAAACATCTTTTCGTTTAATTAATGCGAAGGATCTCAGGGCAAATGAGCCGAGACAATTTCAGTCAAAACTATCGTCGTCAGGGGCTCTAAGGGCGATACCACCAAGTAACATATCCACATCATCACCATTACCGGACAAGGGTAAAACAATGCTTTCCACATCTTTGATGCCAGGGAGTATGCCTGTATAAGGTAGAATAGTTCGAACCGGCTTTTTTTCTTGGAGAACGCGCTCATATAGCGCAAACATCAGGCTAGGTGGATTTTGCGTAGGAATTTCACTGATCCGCAGCCCCGTGTAGCTCTGAGTTGAGATCTCATCAATCAGGGTTCCAACAAGACGATATTCAAAATCAAGGGGATCATGATGAACATCAATCAGTTCACAATAAGGAAGCAATGATGGTATTGCTTGTGGGTCAATATCTGCACGGGTTGGTAATTCTTTAGCTCGAGGTAAAGATTGCCAATAATCAAACAACTTAACAAGATGAGAAGCTTCAAGGCATAAACTGTTATCGAAACTCGATCTGGCTTGCACTTATTTTCATCCTACTGCACAGCAAACAAACATACCCCATTTCAGGTCAGTATAGCACATCCTTGTTTAATCCGGCTTGAAAACCATCAAATAGAAAACAACTACAATCATAGGGAATGCCAGAGACCCTAATAAAATCCACCAACGATCAAATACCCAATACTCCGAAGGTACATCTGTATCACTCTCCAGCGCCACCTTGATCATATTCCGCATCCGAATTTGGATCCATACCACCGGAAGCCAGCAAAAACCCGCGCACAAATAAAGAATAATACCCCACAAAACCCAAGTATCACTTAAATCATAGCCCGTGGTAACAAGAAGTCCAATTCCCGAAAGAAGCTGTATAATCACAGAAGGCGTTGTAAACAGCCAATCGGCGATAACCACATGACGCACTGCAAAATACATCGCCGATAAATTTTTGCTACGGTTAGCCATAAACATATAAAATGCACTGCCAATCCCTGTACCAAAGAGAATTGTCGAGCTTAAGATATGTATCCATTTCAGGAGTTCATAATCCATTAGTTTATTGACCTTATCTCGCCACAACTCTCAACATCAATGCGCATAAGCACTTGAAGTATTAGTTTGTTTTTGACTTGTCCAGCAAACAAAATCCAGCCTAAAGTAACTTAACTTTCAATTCCCTTTCCAACACCATAGTTCGGAGCAAAAAGTGTCTGCAGGAGACCCAATATTTAAATCTGTCTTCGGCAAAGATTGGGACGGTCTTCCGCCCGTGATGAAAAAGCACTACGCCGTGCGCTCGAATAGTCATGATCGTGTTGTGGTCAAAGGAAGACTAGATATAAAAATATCACCAATGGTTAGCCTTATGGCACGGATCAGCGGCATGCTTCTCGCCTACTCTGGCAAAAATATCCCCGTTACCGTTGTTTTTAGGAGTGATCATAAAGGCAGTTCTTCGACATCTAATACACCCTTTTATTTTGATCGCACCTTTCACTTTCCAGACCATGGCGATATTACCTTTCGCTCTCGTATGGAACAGATTGAAAACAACATTTTGGTAGAATTCATGCGCTTTGGCATCGGTTGGAAACTCGCGTATGAGTGGGATGGCAAAAAGGTTATCCTGCGCCACAAAGGCTATGTCTGGCAGATCTTTGGGAAATTACTTCCCCTGCCGTTCTCATGGATAATGGGCAATGGTTATGCCGAAGAAACCCCGCTTTCTGATGACACTTTCTCTATGTGGACCCATGCCAAGCATGCCCTCTTCGGGCCAACCTTTGGCTATGCTGGTAATTTTAAAATCACGGAAGTCGAATGCCCCAAGTAAAAGTACCTCCCAAAACTGAGCGGACAGTTCTTATCCTTGGTGGGTATGGTAATTTTGGCAAGCGCATTGCCTCGGCCCTAACCCGAGACAACATCCCGGTTATTATCGCGGGCAGAAATGCAGAAAAAGCCAATGACTTTGCAAGTCAGCTTCCATCAAAATTAACGCAAACAGCATGCTTTGACGTAAATAAGGATCTAGCCGCTGAATTGAATCGCCTTAACCCAACTGTTGTTATCAATACCTGTGGCCCCTTCCAGAACAGTAACTACGATGTTGCTGAAACCTGTATCGACGCGTCTGTTCCCTACATTGATCTTGCTGATGGGCGGGATTTTGTTGTGGGCATTAAAGCCTTAAACGACAAAGCCAATGCAGCAGGTATTCCAGTTATTTCAGGCGCATCAACCGTCCCCGGGCTTTCATCTGCTGTATTGGAGAAATACAAAAGCCATTTTTCTGAAATAGACCAAATGATCTATGGTATTTCCCCCGGACAGGGTGCCGAACGCGGTCAGGCCACGACACAAGGTATACTCAGTTATCTGGGCAAAAAACTCTCTCCTGCGCAAGGGACATCAACTCCCCGCTACGGTTGGCAGGATATTTATCGCCAAGAATTCCCCATGCTCGGCAAACGCTGGATGGCAAACTGTGATATTCCCGATCTCGATCTTTTACCGTCACAGTACAACATCAAGTCTGTGCAATTTTCAGCAGGTATGGAACTGAGCTTGCTCCACCTCGGCCTTTGGGGTCTTTCGTGGTTTATCCGTTGGGGCATACCGCTGGAACTTGAAAAACATGCTGCCTCTTTGCTCAAGCTCAGTAACTGGTTCAACATCTTTGGCACCAGTGACGGTGGTATGCACATCATCCTCAAAGGTAAGGATAACAACGGTCAGGCGCTGACAAAAAAATGGTTCATTATTGGGCTGGACGGCGACGGCCCACAAATCCCAACAATTCCGGCCATTATCCTTGCGAAAAAGATTATTCGTGGTGAAAGTGTCCCATCAGGTGCCATGCCTTGTGTTGGCTTGGTTAACCTGAACGACTACCTAAAAGAACTTGCGCCCTTTCATATCCGTATCTTTGAAGATTAAGTCTGATGAAACTTGTTCCTGCCTGCCGCGAAGACCTCCCACTTTTGCCTTCGATTGCTCTGAGGTCAAAAAGCCATTGGGACTACCCTCAGGATTTCTTGGATAAATGTAAGATCTTTTTCGAAGAAGAGTTCACAGAAGAATACCTGAAAGAATCCCACACATTCCTTATCAAGCAAGACGAGGAAGTCATTGGTATGGGCAGTCTGTTATGGAAAGAGGTGCCGATGATTGATAATTTCTGGCTGTTACCAGAAAATATCGGGAAAGGTTATGGCAAACAGGCTTTTGACCTTCTTTTGACAGAGGCCAGAACCCTTGGCTGGCCGAACCTTACTGCAATTGCAGATATTTATGCCGAAGGTTTTTACAAAGCCATGGGTGCCAAACGCGTGGGCGAAGTTCCTTCCGAGGTGCAAGACAGGATGCTCCCCAAAATGTTTATTGATCTCAGTTAGCTGACAGTTGGTAATGTTACCTGATTATGCGCGAACCAATCCGCGAGATGGTCGATTAAAAAACGAACACGGCGGGGTTGAGTTGCGCCGTCGGGGTAAACAATCTGAAGCGCAGCAGGCACCGCGGCAAAATCTTCCAAAACAGGCATTAAAGCCCCTGATTTGAGATCATCTTGAATATCCCAGATAGATTTCAACGCAAGGCCGTGTCCGGCACGGCACCAGATTCTGACCAGATGCCCATCATTCACCGTACGATTACCACGGACAAAATACTTCTTTTGCCGCCCCTCAACATCAAAGCGCCACGCATGATCAACCTGATTGCCAAACCTCATCAAGATGCAATTGTGGTGGATCAAATCTTCCGGATGGCCGGGGGTACCATTCCTATCAAGATAATCAGGCGACGCACACACCACGCGTCTGTTAGCCCCCAGCTTTTTGATACGGAGTGAACTGTCAGCTAAAACCCCAAGGCGTATCGCGAAATCAAGCCCTTGCCCCACAAGATCAACATATCCATCGGTCAGGGTCAGATTAATACCGATTTCAGGATGCTGTTCCATAAAGCTGTCCAGCAAAGGAACAATCCGGTTATACCCCAGATCAATTGGGGCACTGATATGGATGGTTCCCGAAATCTTTTCCACGCCAAGCTTGATGCGGGATTGAACCTCGTCAGCTTCGGCCAAAATACGCCGGGCACCCGACACAAGTTCACGCCCCTCATCCGTCAAACTGATCGAGCGTGTCGTCCGTGTTAAAAGGCTTGCCCCATAGTAAGCTTCCAGCGCAGCAAGGCGTTCTGAAACACTTGCCGGAGACAACCCAAGTTCACGCCCGGCAGCGGCCATTCCGCCCTTTTCCACAATACGCAAAAACAGCGTCAGATTATCCAGATCCATAATGTCGGGACCTTTGCATTATTCGGAATTTCCAAAATATCATTTCGAATTTTGCGCAATTATCAGACGACATAGCAAGTGCTATTTGATAATCACGAAAGGAAAAGCCCCTTATGCAACTTGATCATATCACCATACGCACCCGGAATCTTGCGGTCACACGTGACTTCTTTCTCAGTGTCTTTGATTTGGAAGAGCGTGAACGCCCCCAGACTATTAAACGCATACCCGGTCACTGGCTCTATTCAGATAATCGCCCAATCGTCCATCTGATCGGGTCCCATGGTCACGGTATCGACTGTGCTGCAGAAGCTTTTGATCATGTTGCCTTCCGATTACACGGCTATCAGGAATTCAAGGAGAAACTTCGCAAACTAGGCGTCCGTTATAGCTGTATGGATCTTCCTGAAATTGAAGAACGACGGCTTTTCTTTCGCACGCCCTGTGGCCCCCTTCTAGAAGCAGTATTCGCCGCTTCTGCCCACGATTTTATTGATGACGAACAAGGAATATAAACATGACCAGCGCTCTCTTCCTGCCTCTCTCTCTTGGCCCGGCAATTCTGCCAAACCGAATTGCCATGTCGCCGATGACCCGTGCCCGGACGACACAACCCGGCAACATCCCCAACGCACGCATGGCGGAATATTACGCACAAAGAGCATCCGCAGGATTGATTATCAGTGAAGCGACCCAGATTTCTCAACAGGGCCAGGGGTATTCCTTCACCCCTGGTATTTTCTCCGATGACCATATAGATGGCTGGAAACTTGTCACCAATGCCGTTCACAAAAAAGACGGACGTATCTTCCTGCAGCTATGGCACGTCGGGCGTATGAGCCACGAAAGCTTTCATGCCGACGGCAAGCCAGTTGCCCCTTCGGCCTTGTCTCCTGATGCTCAGGTCTGGGTTGTTGACCCGGCCACTGGCGAGGGAAACATGGTTGATTGCCCGACCCCCCGTGCACTGGAAAAACACGAAATCGCCGCCATCGTCAACAACTTCCGACAAGCCGCAGCCAATGCAATTTCTGCAGGTTTTGACGGTGTTGAAATTCACGGTGCCAATGGCTATTTGATTGACCAGTTCCTACGCCGCTCATCAAATCACCGTACGGATGAATACGGTGGATCACAGGAAAATCGCATTCGCTTTCTGGTCGAAGTTGCCGAAGCTATCGCGGATGAAATAGGCGCAGACCGGACAGGCATCCGCTTGTCCCCCTACATCACCCAACGCAATATGGCTGACGAGGAAATTATTGATGTCATCCTCAAATCAGCCCAAGAACTCAACCGGATAGGCCTAACCTATATCCATTTGTCCGAAGCAGATTGGGACGATGCCCCGCAAGTACCAGATCGGTTCCGCCACCAACTGCGCGCCCTTTATTCCGGTAAGATTATCGTTGCCGGAAAATACACCAAAGAGCGTGGTGAACAGATTATTTCTGATGGATTGGCAGATATCATCGCCTATGGACGTCCCTTTATTGCCAACCCGGATTTGCCGCATCGGTTTGCCAACAACTTGCCGCTTGCCGACTTTGACGGCGGCACTCTCTTTGGCGGCACAGAAAAAGGCTATAGCGACTACCCCGCTTGGAAAGAGGCATCATGACCTTATCCCCAGAAGAAACTCTGGCGGGTTGGCAAAATGGTAACATCGGTACCGAACGCGTTCTCACCACCGATGATATGACAGTTTGGCATCTACGATTAGATCCCGGAGCAACCATAAAACCCCATCGTCACGACCATCCTTATTTTTGGACGGTCCTGACAGATGGCACAGGACTATCCCGGTTTGATGACGGTCGGGAAATTGCCATTACCTATAAAGCCGGAGATACCCAGCATTTCCCTGACCTAACCCCGGAAACCGGATTTGTGCACGATCTGACCAATAGCGGCGACACGCCACTGGTTTTTGTAACGGTTGAGTTTAATTCCATCGTTGATCCCAACCTTGGTCTAAAGACAATCTAAACCTCAAGAAAGTCGCACCTCCCAATACGATCAAGAACACCTGACATGAAAAGGAAACACAAAATGAAAGCTGTTGCTTTAACCCATTACCTTCCCATCGAAGATCCCAATTCTTTCTTTGATGCGGAGCTTGAAAAACCAACACCAGCGGGCCGGGATATCCTTGTCTCAGTCAAGGCCGTTGCCGTTAACCCCGTTGATACCAAAGTCCGCGCCCCCAAGGACACCATCGAAGAAACCCCGCGTGTCATTGGCTATGACGCCAGTGGTGTCGTTGAAGCCGTTGGCGAAGACGTTACATTGTTCAAGGTCGGTGACGAGGTTTACTACGCCGGAGATATCACCAGGTCAGGCACCAATGCTGAATTTCAGCTGGTTGATGAACGTATTGTCGGGCACAAACCTAAATCTCTGTCTCATGCCCAAGCTGCCGCCCTGCCCCTAACCACAATCACAGCCTACGAAGCGTTCTTTGATCGTCTGTCTATTGATCCCAACGGCGCAAACAAAGATGAGAGCATTCTCATCATTGGTGCCGGGGGCGGTGTTGGCTCTATCGGTATCCAGCTTGCCAAACGCGCAGGCCTAAAGGTGATCGCAACAGCCTCTCGCCCGGAAACCACAGCTTGGGTTACAGAACTTGGGGCCGATCACGTCGTCAATCACCGTGAAGATATGGTTCAACAGGTTCGCGCCCTTGGTATGGAGCATGTGGATCACATTGCCATCTTTAACGACATGCGCCATTGGGAAACAGCCGTCGAGTTAATCCGCCCCCAAGGTGGTATTGTTACTATTGATGACACGGATCAACCAATGCCGATGGCGGGCATGAAAATGAAGGCTGCCAGCCTACATTGGGAGTTCATGTTCGCCCGTGCCATGCATAATACGCCTGATATGATCGAGCAACACATGCTCTTGAGCCACGTCGCCAAAGAGATTGATGCCGGGCATATCCGGACAACAGTATCCGATATCCTCTCCCCCATTAACGCCGAGAACATCCGAAAAAGCCATGCCTTGATCGAAGCGGGTAATGTGAAGGGAAAAATTGTTCTGGAAGGTTTTTAGGCCGAGAACAGTAACGAACAGTAGTTTATATTACCCTGCCCTTACGGCTCGCTTGAAAAGGCGAGCCGTTTTTTTTCAACACCTAGAAAAAGACAGCTCTTTCTGATCTCTTCCCAACCACTCCTGAAATTACATTCCAGAGATCCTTCACTCATTGATCTCGTAAGAAAAAACATCCCCAAGCGAACAATCAAACACGTGGGCGATTTGAAAAGCCAGCTCTAGCGACGGTGAGTATTTCGCCTTTTCAATCGCCACAATCGTCTGTCGAGAAACGCCGGTTTTTCCCGCCAATTCCTTTTGCGTCATTTCATCGTGGTCAAAACGTAATCGGCGAATATTGTTGGTAATCTGCCCCTTCACCATTTCCCTTTTAACCATTTCAGATTCCCCCGCGATAGAGGAAGAGCTTGACCAGATCACCAATGACGTTGGCAATAAACATGAAAAAAATGATCAACAAGAAAACCAGTGCAGGCGCAAGAACGTCCAGCGCCAAGATACCCATGGATACCAGAAACCCAAAGCTGAAAACCAACAGGATGATTTGCATGGACTTAAGGTCGAACAGCTTATCCCGCTCGTCATTCATCATCGGCTCATAGTCCTTGGTCACAATGGCATGAATAATGGTAAAGAGGATATGCACCACAATGCTAACCACAATGCCACCACCCACAAGAACAAAGAAACTCTTCCCGATCAAACGATATCCATCCGGCCCGTCCATCGCCCCGTCCTGATAGAAGCCGAACATATAAAAGCCAAATACCCCAAACATAATCAACGTGGTTATAAGGGAAACACCCACTCTTCTTTCCTGTTGTGACATCGCTATCATCTTCCCGTCATCTCTTTTAAGTACCACCACAAAACATGTCTTATATTTACGACACAATGTTAAACAAATCATTCATCGAGTCAAATATATTTGACTCGATTTTAAAATGAAGTCACAGTACGAACGATCGCGATCAAGGGTGAGGTTCAGTAAATCATACCGAAAATATCGCGCTTCGGAATATCAGACAGGCCTGATTACAAAGGCCACAGTAACAAAGTATCAGAGCAAAAGAACGTACAGAGGAAAAAATATGACAGCACAAAAATCTCCGCCGATGGCATCAACAAGGACAAATTCACCCTCTGCGAAATTTTGGGACAAGAATGCAGATCGCTATTCAAAATCTACTATCTCCAATCAAGCCGCTTATGAAAAGAAGCTGGAAATCACACAAAGCTATTTCACACCTGACATGGACGTTCTGGAGCTTGGCTGTGGCACAGGCTCAACGGCCCTTATTCACGCACCTTTTGTAAAACATATCCGCGCCGTTGATATTTCGCAAAAGATGCTAGAGATTGCACAGGACAAGGCCGAGAAAGAGAACATAACAAACGTCACCTTTGATCAGGCAGCCATTGATACTTTCACTGCCCCGGACCAATCCTATGACATCATCATGACCCACAGCGTGCTTCACCTGCTCGACGACAAAGAAGCCACCATCGCCAACATCCATAAAATGCTCAAACCCGGCGGTTATTTTATCAGCAGCACCGTCTGCCTAACTGGTATTATGAAACTCCTGCAACTAGTCGTGCCCATCGGCAGACTGTTCGGCTTTATGCCACTGGTAAAATTCTTCTCCGCCAAACATCTGGAAAAATGCATCACCAATGCAGGCTTTGAAATCATCAGTTCCTGGGAACCGGAAAAAAGCCATTCAGTGTTTATTGTAGCGCAAAAATAGATGATGAAATTTATCAAGCTTAACCAAGGATGGAATGCTGAACCCAACGCCCCAACCCCACAGATAGAATTGAAAAAATCTGTTTTGGAACTTCACTTTTTTCTCAATCCATATCAATTCGAAATTTACAATGAAGGTGACAAAGGCTGTTTGCAATTTTCAGATTGTTCACGCTTCCGCTTTACTGACATTAACGATGAAGCATGGTATAGAGGAGAATGTCGCTTTAGCACGTTAGCCCCGAGTTGGGGAGAGTTTTACCTTGTAGAAGGTGATTTCAAAGAACAACAAAATAATACGCCATGGCAATACCACGCTAACCATAATGCTTCTTTGGATAATTTCTTATTTTATTTCCGAGATTACGCATTTGAATGCAGCGCAAAAAGCTGGTCATTCAGCTTAACTCATTAAACTCAACGCACATGAAACGAATATAATCAGGAAAAGAAATTG
>NZ_CAKZMP010000248.1 GCF_937128705.1 uncultured Kiloniella sp.
CGATCCATTAACAGGATGATACCGGATACCAAGTTGGAAATAACTTTTTGAAGGCCAAAGCCGATACCAACACCAAGGGCGCCACCAAAAAGTGCAAAGGCCGAGAGATCTATGCCGACTGTTTTTAGGCCAACAATAACTGCAAGACCAATAAAAGTAACTTTTAATAATTTGCCAAGAAGGACCTGAACGGAAGGTGTTAATTCTGGTACGGCTTTTACGCGGCGTTCCAATAGAGAGCTAAAGGCAATTGCGGCCCAAAGTAACACGGCGAGCGAAATAACGCCTTTTAGTACCATGAGGACTGATATACGTAAGCCCCCCACGTCTAGCGCAGCTGCGTCTAGAATTTCTTCTGTAAAATCAAGAAGCCCTAAGATGTTTAGGGCGGCGACTGACCAAATGAAAAGAGAGACCAGCCGTGCGACGATACGTGTTTTGATGAGACTTGTCGTGAGGTTAATAATGACCCAGGCTAACGTCAAACTGGCGACCGTATTGATCAGGAACCTGGTGCGGACAGGCATTTCTAGCTGGATCAAGGCACCAAGTGTGATCCAGAGCATTAACAAGAATACAACCCAGGGAATCATAGGCAGTAGGTTGGTGAGGATCAGCCTTAGAGCTTGTGGTGTTTTGGATAGTTGCTTCCACTCACTGGCTATCGGGCGTAACTTCTTACCGAGATAACGGCTGAGCGGAAGAAGGATAAGGAGGAATCCCAGTTGGAAAATGACCGGCCAGCTCAAGAGATTTTGTCCCAACCAGCTGGTAATTTGTTCCATCCAGCTGGTAATTTCTTCGTGGCTTGGGAGCATTAAAAAATCCAACCTTAACCTCCTGATTTTACCTCACTAAAGGCGTGCATAGTTTTGACGCTATTTTTTGTGCTTGCTTCTTTTTGGTACCCTGTATCACAAGTTTAGCAATTTTATCCTATGGCGAACAGACTCTGTTTGTTGGGAGGGCAAGGAGTCTCGAAGTGCGTCAATTTGGCAGCATTAAATTATCTATCTGATATCATTTAGATAATTATTTGACGCCTGGGATTTAAGCGAGTTGATTTCATTAATTTAGTTGTTGATTTTGAGAAATGCTATACATTAAATTTAATTATTAAGGATTTAATGGAAAGTTATTCTCAAAATGAAAATATCTAACAAGCAAAAAGAAGCAAATAAAGCGAAGTTGATTGCTGTTGCGGTGGATCTGTTTTCCGAGCATGGCTTTCACAATGTTTCAATGAAGCAGATCTCCAAGGCAGCAGAAATGGGAGATTCAACAATTTACAAGTATTTCCCGAGCAAGGATAAATTTTTGTTGGCTTATCATGAGTCTGTTTTGAATAGCGTTATGCAGCTTGTGGATGAAACGGACGATTTTCCTGAATTCACTCTCGAAGAGAAACTTCAATTTTTTATCTATAATTATCTAGATATCCTTATCGAAAATCGTGAGTTTGTTGCTGAAAGTATTGAGATTTTACGTGAGTCTCCGGCTTTTTTAATGCAGCGTGAGTTCCCGGCAAGCAAAGCCCTGAAAAAAGAAATCATTCAAATTCTTGAACATTCGGTGGAAAATGGTGAGATCCCGGATGTTCCTTTTGAAAGTGCCGTAGCGCATCTGATGGTTGATGCTTTATTGGGAATAGTTCTCTATTGGCTACAGGATGAAAGTGAAGAATTCACCCAGACAACTCAATTTGTAGAGGTTTCGACAAATTTCTTTGCCACAGTATTAAAAAGTGGCGTGCTTGGTAAGGGTGTTGATCTGGTTAGCTTTATGATCAAAAGCCAGATGATGCGGTTTCTAGAAAATGGTCAGGGTTTTTCGAGCCTAATGAAAGGCTTGGGCGCTATGGCCAATAAAGGCGCGGGCAAAGGAGGCTGGAAACATGGGGGGTAAGGGATCAATCGCAACCAGAAAACTGCACCGTTCGGCAACAATTGGATTAACCGCAACCAAGGTTGGCTTACGACATCTGGGGCATGTGGGTAAGAAAAAATTTACCGTGGGACATTCCTCTCCGGAACAGGATGAAGATGCTCGTATCAAACACGAAGAAGATATCGGGAAAACGCTTTTCAAGGCTTTGAACCAACTTAAAGGAACAGCGTTAAAGGCCTCACAAATTCTCAGCATGGAAGCGGATATTCTTCCGGAAGGTATTCGACGGGAGTTATCAAAAGCTTGCTATAAAGCAACGCCCTTAAACCGGGCTTTGGTTGACAAGGTGTTTCGGGATCAATTTGGTAAAAGTCCGGGCAAAATTTTTGATGATTTTAACTCGTCGGCGTTTGCTGCAGCAAGTCTGGGACAGGTTCACAAAGCAAAACTTGGATCGGGAGAGGATGTTGCCGTTAAGGTTCAGTACCCTGGAATTGCGGCATCGATTAAAAGCGATGTGAAAATGCTCGGTGGGTTGCTGACAGTTTTTTCTGCCTCTACTGATTTGATGCCAGATAAAAACATTATCGACACTGTTCTCGATGAAATCACTATTCAGTTGCATCGGGAAGTTGATTATTTCCAAGAGGCCGAAAGCCTGAAGTGGTTTAAAAAAAGAATAAAGAACGAGAAGATCGTCGTTCCGGAAACTTATGATGATTATAGTTCTGAACGTATTTTGACAACAGAACTGTTAACAGGATTTCATTTGGATGAATGGTTGGCAACCAATCCTTCACAAGACGAGAAAAATGCATATGGTCAGCTCTTATTTGATTTTTTCTTCGACAGTTTTTTTGAACTAGGTTTTGTGCACGCAGATCCACATCCGGGTAATTTTCTCTTCATGAAAAACGGCAAATTAGGGTTGTTGGACTTTGGGTGTGTTCGAAAAATGGATAGAGAATTTACCAAAACCATATCCGATTACTACAAATTCCTTATTCATCACCATACTGTTGAGCCAGATTATGAAAGACTAAGACATTTCTATGAAGATCTGGAACTCAGTAAGGATGATATGAGTAATGATGAATTTCGTTCGATCTTGCAACCTCAACTAGATGTCATACAAAAATGGATGATTGAGCCTTATCTTGAAGAGGAATTTGATTTTACCAACCGGGAATGGCCAGAAATGAAGATGGCCGACACCCGAAAAATAACACCATTCATGAAAGAGATTAATAGAAACCTATTATATTTTGACCGAACCTATCGTGGGATGATTTTGTTGTTGAGTAAGTTGGGAGCAACAGTAAGAACCGGAAACAAGTGGATCGGAGTGTGATAATGCCGATGACGATGAGGGGACATAAAGATCTGCTTGAGGAAAGATCGTCGCATGAGAGACTGTTTTGCTACTTTATTGAACAGCGATGGGTTGGTAGATGGGTTATGGGGGTATCCATAACCCATCTTGTTTTTACCTTTCTTATGTTTCCAACCTAGGTGGCCTTTATCTTTACGAGGGGTTTCTTTGATACGGGCGTTGCGAACGCTGAGGTAGGAAACACCGTTTGGTTCTTTTTCTTTGGAATCCCGCTTTTTCTTGTTGGGTATATGATTGATCGTGACGAAAAGAAAACAGTGATGCCGCCTTTTCAAGAGGTTATCCTCGTTTCTTTGGTATGTATGACGGCGTTGGGATTATTGTTGATACCCGCGTCAGGATTTTGGTTCATGATTCCCGCAATATTCGGGTTTTATCTGAAGAATAAATCAGCAAATGACAACTGGAATTAACCCTCCCTCTGGGATGGGTGAGAGGTCATTCTGACGGGGTAAATTTCTAAGGCCCATCTGTGGAGAAGGTAATGGGATGACTTTGAAAGGCTGCGCCATGTGTTTGCGATGTAGAAACGTGGAAATGCAGATGAGGTCCCGTGGAATAGCCTGTGTTCCCTGAATAGGCGATAAGCTGACCTCTATCGACCTTATCACCTATTTGGACAACAACACCGTCTTTCTTAAGGTGCAGATACTGCCCTATTGACCCATCAGGATGTTGGATCCAGAGATAATTTTCTTCGCTTTTGTATTTATTCGAAACGCCCCCACGGGATGAATCTTCCCTGAGTGAAATGACAATCCCTTCGCGTGCCGCCAAAATTTCTGATCCCACAGGCATTGCCCAATCAATGGCAAAGCTATTTGGCCCAGTGTGAGAAAATGCCCCATTAGGCCCTTGAGAAACGGGATAGGATTTGGCTTTTGGAAAAGGGAGTTGGTAAAGCGCGTGGTCATCATGTTTTGCGTCTCCAGTGTCTGGATGTAGCTGTGATGTCCAGTTGTAACGCCACTCACCATGGCTTTTTGCCTTTATCGTGAGAATGCTTTTAATTTCATCTGGGTCAAGTCGCACGTTCTCTGTTTTTTTTGTAGGTATTACATTATGCCCCGTCATTTGTAGCGATATGCGCATAGGAAAAGCATAGTTGTTTTGGGCACTAATCTGGG
>NZ_CAKZMP010000249.1 GCF_937128705.1 uncultured Kiloniella sp.
CGTAAATTAACATATTAATTTTTTGGCTAAATCACTCAGTTGTCAACAGTAGATGTTAATAATTGTTAACTATTGAAGAATATAAAATTTACAGCAAATCCAGTGGAAAATGTGAAACTGGCAATTGCGATGATAAATGCCCACTTGGCTGTGCCACTACTTTCACTGTGAAAGTCTTGAATGGTTTTGTCGTGTAATCGCAGACCTTGCTGAGAGAAAACCCCGGATGCTGCCTCAAGATTGTGTATTAATTTAGGGAGTGCTTTGAGGCTGTCAGAGAGGTTTGTGACACCTTCCCTGAAAATGGCTTCCGGTCCTCGGTTCTCGATGATCCATTCTTCGACGAGTGGTTGGGATATCGCCCAAAGATTTAGATTCTTTTCAAGTCCTCGACTGACGCCCTCTGCCATAACCATATTTTTTTGTAATAACAGTAGGTGTGGTTGAATTGTCATATCAAAGGATTCGGCCAGATGCAGCATCTGACCCAGCAACTTAGCAAAAGAAAAGTCGCTTAGATCTTTCCCCATTATTGGTTGGCAAACCGATCGCAACGCTTGAGCAAAGGTCTCTATCTTTTGATTTGGCGGAATCATCCCGGCGGCAACATGGGCTTTTGCCAGCTGGAGATAGTCTTGTTTCAAAAGGGCAATGAGCATGTCCGCAAGAAAGTGGCGGGTGGATTTATCTATTCGACCCATGATGCCAAAGTCGACAGCGACGATTCTGCCGTCGTCGCCGACAAACATGTTACCTGGATGCTGGTCCCCGTGGAAAAATCCATCGCGGAAGACCTGATTGAAAAATATTGCAGCGGCGGTTGTCAGAACTTCTTCCAGATCATGTCCGGCATCAAGCAACGCCTGACGATCATCTAACGGAATTCCTTCGATTCTGCTCATGGTCAGAACGCGACGGGCAGTCCTATCCCAATCAATCTCTGGTGTGTCATAGGTGTAGTCGCCGGCAAAGTTGTCACTAAGCTCGCACGCTGCGGCAGCCTCCATCCGGAGATCCATTTCAAGGCGCACTGTCTCGTGAAATGTCTCAACGACTTCGGTTAATTTGAAACGCTTTAGTCCAGGACGTGCTTTTTCCAGTAATCCAGCAAGGCTGTAAAAAAGGGTCAGGTCCTTTTTGAAATCTTCTTCGACACCGGGCCTTAAAACTTTAACAGCAACCAGATTGCCATCCAGAGTTTCTGCAAAGTGTACTTGGGCAATAGAGGCGGCTGAAACAGGTGTATCATCAAAAGACAGGAAGAAGTCGTCGATCTTTCCTTGTAGTTCTCGTTCGATGATCGCAATCGCTTTCTTGCCATCAAAAGCGGGAAGTTGATCCTGTAAATGGGCAAGATCTTCTGTAAACTGGTCGCCAAGAATATCTGCGCGGGTAGAAAGAAATTGTCCGAGCTTTATGTGGCTGGGACCAAGTTCAGTTAACGCTGCGGCTAACTTTTGTCCGGGCCGAAGTTCGGTATTCTTTTTGGATGCTTTGCGGGCAATCCACACAGCAATAGCGGCAAGCTTGCCGGGGACAAGGCGTTTTTCTTCGAGCACAGCTAAGGCATCGTGACGGGCAAAAACACGGGCAATTTGGAAAAGACGAAGAAGTGTCGCTATATTTTTGAACATTAAATGTACTTCATTGAAATATCTAGATACGCCATCCGCAATGTATAGCGGCAACACCACCAGTGTGGTTTCTATAGCTGCATTTTTCGAAACCGGCCGTCTGCATCATGGAAATCAAATCGTCCTGCGGCGGGAAGCGGCGAATTGATTCGGCGAGATATTGGTACGATTCGCGGTCATTCGCGACCAACTGTCCCATATTTGGCAGGATTTTAAAGGAATACTGGTCGTAAATCTGATCCAGAATTGGCATGACAACTTGGCTGAACTCAAGACAGAAGAAACGTCCACCTGGTTTTAAAACGCGTCTGGCCTCTGCCAAGGCCCAGTCAATATGGGTCACGTTCCGAAGACCAAAGGCAATGGTGTAGGCATCCATACTCCGGCTTGGAAAGGGAAGGCTCTCGGCATTACCGCAGGTCCAGCTAAGTCCCTTCAAAATGCCCTGATCAATGGCTCTGTCTCTGCCGACAAGCATCATATCCGGTGTCAGGTCGCAAACCGTCACAGGGCCGGCCTTATCGCGTCCGACACGGTCAATAATCTGCATGGCAATGTCGCCTGTCCCGCCAGCAACATCCAAATGGGCTTCGCCTGGCTGTGGGTTAATCCAGTCGATCAGAGATGCTTTCCATAACCGATGAACCCCCCCACTCATGAGGTCATTCATGATATCGTATTTGCTTGCAACGCTTTCAAAAACGCCACGGACACGATTTTTTTTGTCGGTTACGGAAACCTCTTCAAACCCGAAGTGAGTTGTGTCTGTTGAAGATTGTTTGTTTGTTTTATTTGCCATTAGAAAGTTCCAACTGCGAAGCTCTGGAGCAGTTATATTGCTGTGGCTTGTGTAAAGCACTTTAGTGTTTCTGCTTGAATGATATAGTACTGCTGCTTGTCGAACGCAAAGGAAAACAAGGTTATGCCAGAACTGCCCGAGGTCGAGACTGTTATGCGTGGCTTACGCCCCAGTCTTGAAGGGAGTATACTCAAAAAAGTCACACAAAGGCGAGATGATCTCCGCTTTCCTTTGCCTGAAAATATGGCAGAGCGACTAACCGGTCGTAAAGTTGAGCAGTTAAAGCGTCGGGCAAAGTATGTGCTTGCGCATCTTGATGATGAAATGGTTTTGTTTTTTCATCTCGGGATGTCTGGTCGGGTAACGATTTTGCAAGGGGATAAGCGTCCACCCCTTGGGGCCCATGATCATATTATTTTTGAAACTGATGGTGGGGACGAAATTAGATATTGCGACCCGCGTCGTTTTGGTATGATGGACCTTGTTCATATTAATGATCTTGAAACCCATAAGGCTTTTAAGGATCTGGGGCCGGAACCCTTAGGGAATACGTTTAACGGGCCAGATTTTTATGCGCGAATCAAGAACAAGAAAACCAATATCAAGGCTACGATACTGGATCAACGTGTTGTCGCCGGGATTGGGAATATTTATGCCTGTGAAGCGTTGCACCTATCAGGAATATCACCGGAAAGGCAGGCGCAGAGCCTGACAGCCGAAGAGGCCGACCTTTTGGTGATAACCATTCGTGATGTCTTGAATAAAGCGATTGAGGCCGGAGGGTCCAGTTTGCGTGACTATGTTCAGGCTTCAGGCGAGCTGGGGTATTTTCAGCATTCCTGGACAGTATACGGACGCGAAGGAGAAGCTTGTCGAAAGTGCAATGATAAAGATGATGCCCAGTTTCTCATAGAGCGTATTCAGCAGAACGGACGCTCTACTTTTTATTGTCCCGTTTGTCAGGGCTAAGGTTGTGATGAAGATGATTAATCTAATGCTACGAATTGTTCCAATTACCTTGAAAGCGCTTTGCGGATTGGTTCTAGGTGGTGCGCTAATGTTAGCAAGTCCTGTTCTTGCATCAGAAGGGGGCTTCTTCACGGGTAGTGGAGGTGTACCAATCGTTCCGGGTATGGAAGAGATGGAAGAGCTCGGGGTTGTCTTTGACAAGCCAGAGGGCCGTATTGTTGAGGCCTTTGCTTCGGGGCATTTGTCGCAGGTTGATGTGAGAGAGTTTTATGGTCGGGCCTTGCCGCAGTTGGGTTGGGACGTTGTTGGTGAAGGATTGTTTGTTCGTGAAGGTGAAGTTTTGAAGATTGAGATCCTCGAAGGTGTGGAAAACAGCAGATCGATTCTGCGAATTATTCTCGCGCCCTCACAATAAACATACGGCACTCTGCTAATCGAAATCTGTGCAGTCAGAACCAGAAATATCTCTAGAACCAGTAATACTTTCCGAAGCTGTAAAGTTAGAAATATTTACTAAAGAAATTACGATACTGCGCACAGCAAGACTGAAACCAAGCAAATATGAAATCAGGAGCCGAGCTTAAAATGACATATGAATATATTGCCGTAGAAAGGCATGACCGCGTTGGTCTTATCAAACTCAATCGTCCAGAAGCTCTGAATGCCCTGTGTGTCGGTTTGATTGACGAATTGGGTAAAGCCGTTTCAGAATTTGAAACCGATGATGCGATTGGCTGTATGGTTGTGACAGGATCTGAAAAGGCTTTTGCGGCGGGCGCTGATATTAAAGAGATGGTCGGAAAGGATTTTCAATCGGCCTATCGGGAAGACTTTATCACCGATGATTGGGAGGTTCTGGCAAAAACAAGAAAGCCTGTAATAGCCGCTGTAGCCGGTTATGCATTGGGTGGTGGGTGCGAAGTCGCCATGATGTGTGATTTTATCATCGCGGCAGATACAGCCAAATTTGGTCAGCCTGAAATCACCATTGGGACCATTCCTGGTGCTGGGGGCACACAACGCCTTACGCATTTAATTGGCAAGGCAAAAGCAATGGATATGTGTCTAACTGGTCGCATGATGGATGCTGAAGAAGCAGAACGTAGTGGTCTGGTAAGTCGTGTTGTTCCTGCCGCGGACTTGATGGAAGAAGCTTTGGCTGCGGCAAAAAAGATTGCAGGTTTCTCTTTGCCAGTGACCATGATCGCTAAAGAATCCGTTGATAGAGCCTATGAAACAACTCTTACCGAGGGACTCCGTTTCGAGAGACGGGTTTTTCATTCAACCTTTGCTTTGGACGACAGGCGCGAAGGCATGACGGCTTTTGTTGAAAAGCGTAAACCCGAGTGGAAACACCGTTAATAGGGCTGGTTTAGCAATGTTTATCGAATGGTTCTCTGTTTAAAATTGGATAGTCTGTAGGTAAATGAGGGCCTTAAAACGATACATTACGTCATTGTATGTTCACAAAACTGACTCATCATGCTTGACGAACACACAAGGCACCGTTATAACGCCGCAACTTTCGAGATTCATTATTACTGAAGAATAGGCGCCTATCGATGGCTAATCATCTTTCTGCGAAGACCCGGATCCGTCGTAACGCTCGTCGTTATGAACTGAACGCATCACGTCTCGGTCGCATTCGCACTTTTGTTAAGAGTGTTGAAGCTGCGATTGGCGACGGCGATAAAACTGCTGCTCAGGAAGCTTTCAAAGCTGCTCAACCTGAAATGCATCGCGGTGTTCGTGCCGGTATCTTACGCAAAAACACAGTGTCTCGTAAGCTGTCCCGTTTAAACGGACGCATTAAAGCACTGGGTTAAGTTATTCTTCCCATTTATAGGATGGGTTGAAAGAAAAGTCGTACTCTTTTGGGGTGCGACTTTTTTTATGCGGAGTCGTCTGGATTCTCAGGTGTTCCAGTTGTAATTTTATTACTTGGAAGTTAGGCCATACCAGATTTAGTGGGTCGCCTTTTAGGGGATACCCAAGGACTGAATTTTTGTCGAAAAAATGTCATGTTCTTGATCTGATCGTATTGCATGAAATGTCATTGCCGAGTACATTACATCCTCTCGGGAAGGGAAATCCATAATTAAAATATGGTTTGCTCTGCATAATATTTCTGCGAGTTTAGATTATTCCGTCCTTGATAATTAGAGTGTAAGTAAAGCCTAAAATTTTATTGATTTTGGGATCGTTTTTATTTTGTCTTTACACGGGAATCTTTGGTTCATTTGTTGATTTGTTCATATTTGGACTTAATCGTGACGATTAATGTGTAATTTATATTTGTTAGTGTGTACGGGCGGGGAGGCATATGGCTCAGAGTGAGGTGGTTTTATCTTTTCAGGAGCAATGGGATCGTGTGCTTGGAAAGCTGCGTACAGAAGTTGGCGAGGCCGCTTATCGCAGTTGGCTAAAGCCACTGTCATTGTTGTCTGGTGATGAATCCTTTATTCGTATGGCTGTGCCGACACGTTTTATGCGCGATTGGGTTGCGAGCAACTACCAAGATCGAATTCAAGCACTTTGGCTCGAAGAGATCGGGGCTCCCATCGGTGTTGATATTGTTGTTCTGTCTCCATCCCGCCCGATACCAAAACCTGCTATCGTAGACGCTAAGGATGAGCCCGAGGTGTTGCGTGCCCAAGAGAGAGAGGCACCGGTTTTGCCTGTTGCTTCTGGTGTGCCTGTAGAGGCTGTGCAGGAAAGCGAAGTTCAGCAAATTACGGGGTCTTTGGATCCTCGATTTACCTTTGAAAATTTTGTGGTTGGGAAGCCAAACGAACTTGCGTATGCGGCAGCTCAACGTGTTGCTGATGCAGAGGCTGTGCCCTTTAACCCTCTTTTTCTTTATGGGGGCGTTGGTCTTGGTAAAACGCATTTGATGCATGCTATTGCACATCAAATTCGTAAAGCACACCCTGAAAAAAAGGTTATTTATCTTTCTGCTGAAAAGTTCATGTACCAGTTTGTTCGTGCTTTGCGGACAAAGGATACGATGTCCTTTAAAGAACAGTTCCGTTCAGTTGATGTGTTGATGATCGACGATGTTCAGTTTATCGGTGGGCGGGAAGCCACACAGGAAGAATTTTTCCATACTTTCAACGCGTTGGTTGATCAGAATCGTCAGGTTATTATTTCTGCGGATAAAAGCCCTTCTGACCTAGAAGGTGTTGAAGAACGCATGAAATCTCGCCTTGGGTGGGGGTTGGTTGCTGACATCCATCCGACAACATACGAGCTTAGATTGGGCATTCTCGAATCAAAAGCCGAGCAGTTGGATGTGAAGATCCCGCAAAAGGTTGTCGAATTTCTTGCACATAAAATAACATCTAATATCCGAGAACTGGAAGGAGCGCTGAACCGCATTGTTGCTCATGCAACACTTGTTGGGCGCTCGGTTACTCTGGAAACCACCCAGGAAGTGTTACACGACCTTTTAAGGGCAAATGATCGCCGGGTGACAATTGAGGAAATTCAAAAGAAAGTCGCGGAACATTTTAATGTACGTGTCTCGGATATGCACTCTGCTCGTCGTGCTAGAGCAGTTGCCCGGCCTCGACAGGTTGCAATGTACCTTTCAAAACAGCTGACATCGCGTTCGCTACCTGAAATTGGACGCAAATTTGGCGGTCGTGACCATACAACTGTTATGCATGCTGTGAAGAAAGTTGAAGAGTTAAAGTCCACAGACCTAGAGTTTGCAGAGGATATTGAACTTCTCAGCCGGATGCTCGAAAGCTAAGTCAGCCAAACGCCATTTTTTAGGCTTAATGACACTGGCAATCGAGGATAGTTCTTCATCATTTTACTCATATCTCCTTGATGTGATTCCAAGATTTTGGAAATTCGCCTCATAAGTAGATAAGATGTTATAATTGTTTTCCTTCTGTGAACTAACCCGCTATACTTTCCGCCCGAGTCCCACCCTGAAAGTCCTAGGGCTGTCAATGATGGGATGCGGGCTAATCGTGACCTTGTTCTGCGGTGTTACCCAGAAGGGGTTTGAACTGGTACTGATGAAAGATACGGACTGAGTCATAGCATCATGAAGTTGACAATCGAACGCTCTGCATTGTTGAAATCCCTGGCACATGTTCAAAGTGTCGTCGAACGCAGGAATACTATTCCAATTCTCTCCAATGTTTTAATGGAAGCGAAAGACGGGAAGTTGTCCTTGACGGCAACAGACATGGATCTGACCATTGTTGATCAGGTTGAGGCAACAGTTGTTGATGCGGGTGTAACGACGGCCCCTGCGCATACTTTCTATGACATTGTGCGAAAGCTTCCCGATGGTTCCGAAGTCGAACTGACGGCCAACGCTGAAACCGCGCAGATGACCCTTAAAGCCGGTCGTTCTACCTTTACGCTTCAGACACTGCCGCGCGAAGATTTTCCCGCTGCTGGCGTTGCTGATCTGCCTCAGGTTTTTGGTATTCAAGCAGGTGAACTAAAGAACCTGATTGATAGAACCCGCTTTGCGATATCAACTGAAGAAACCAGATATTATCTGAACGGTATATACGTTCATGCGACAGAAGCCGAGGGCATTCCTGTGTTACGCGCTGTTGCCACAGATGGTCATCGCTTGGCACGATTTGAAATGCCATTACCTCAGGGTGCAGAAAACCTTCCCGGTGTGATTGTGCCGCGTAAAACGGTTAATGAACTTCGCAAGCTGATTGATGAAACCAATGATCCGATTGAAGTTTCTCTCTCTGAAACAAAAATCATGTTCCGTTTTGATTCAACAGTTCTGAGTTCTAAGTTGATTGACGGCACATTCCCTGATTATCAGCGTGTTATCCCAAGCGGCAACGACAAGAGCTTGGTTCTGGATTGCAAGACTTTCTCTGCCGCTGTTGATCGTGTCTCCACGATTTCTACAGAAAAGAGCCGTGCGGTCAAAATCACGCTAGACGGATCTTCACTAACGCTTTCTGCCACGTCGGCAGAAAATGGTAGCGCGGTTGAAGTTCTGGAAGTGAATTACGAGGGAACGTCCCTCGATATAGGATTTAATTCCAGATACCTTCTGGATATTGCGCAACAAATCGAAGGTGATTCTGCAGAGTTTTTAATGGCTGATGCTGCTTCCCCAACGATTGTCCGGGATTCTGCTGATACATCTGCGCTTTATGTGCTGATGCCGATGCGTGTTTAATCGGATCTGGATCAAACAGTCTTATGCAGGCTGCCGCCCAGAATGGAACATCATTTGTGACTGACGAAACCTTGTCAGAAAACCTTTGGTTGCGTCGGGTTGTTCTTACCCAGTTCCGTAATTACGAACGTGCGGAAGTTACGGTTGATGCGCGACCAGTGATTTTAACGGGGGCAAATGGTGTCGGCAAAACCAACTTGTTAGAGGCAATTTCACTCATGAATCCTGGGCGGGGTTTACGGAGTGCGTCCTTGCCAGAAATTGCGAGAAGGTCGAGACCTGAAAAACCAGAAGCTTGGGCCGTTGCCGCAGAAGTCATGACCGAAGATGGACCACGAGATGTGGGAACCGGTCGTGATCCTTTGAATATGAACGGAACATCCCGAGAGCGTCGTATTGTCCGTGTAGACGGAGAGACCTGTAAAAGCCAACAAGCGTTGGCAGAGGTCTTTTCGACGATTTGGCTAACGCCGCAAATGGATGGTTTGCTTAGGGATGGGGCCGCAGGGCGTCGCAAGTTTTTAGATCGATTGGTTCTTGGCTTTGACCCTGCACATGCAGGCAATACCAGCGCCTATGATCATGCGTTGAGAGAACGATCACGTTTACTCAAAGCAGGAAATACGGACAAGGCATGGTTGTCCACGTTGGAAGATAGAATGGCAAGACACGGTGTGGCAATTGCTGTTGCGCGTCGTGAGATGACTGAAAAGCTGATAGATGCTTGTGCGCAAACTATTGGTGATTTTCCCATTGCTGGCTTGGCTTTGGAGGGATCTGTTGAAGGTTGGTTAGAAGACAAACCTGCCTTGTTGGTAGAAGAAGACCTGAGATCCTGTTTGGCTGACAGTCGATCAAAAGACGCTGTTACAGGCGGGGCCTCATGGGGACCACATCGAAGTGATCTTGTGGTTCACCATCTTGAAAAAGATATGCCAGCTTCTCTGTGTTCAACAGGTGAGCAAAAGGCACTTTTGTTATCTATTGTTCTGGCTCATGCGCGATTGGTGATGTTGGAACGGGGGGCAGCACCCTTAATGTTGCTGGACGAAGTTGTTGCGCATCTCGATGAAAAACGGCGCAAGAGCCTCTTTGATGAAATACTACACTTGCGTTGTCAGGCCTGGATGACAGGAACTGATGCGAATGTCTTCACAGACATGGGCGAAAAGGCGCAATATTTAACGATTAAGGACGGGGCTGTATTTTTGGCCCACACGGGGGAATAACTTCGTGAACGTCAAACTTGGAAGAAAGTGGTAAAAATGACCGAAAACGGCGATATGCAAGACCAAGAAAACAGCAGCCAGAACGGCGATTATGGCGCTGATTCTATTAAGGTGCTGCGTGGCCTCGAAGCTGTTCGGAAACGTCCCGGTATGTATATCGGTGATACCGATGACGGTTCCGGTCTTCACCATATGGTTTATGAGGTTGTTGATAACGCGATTGACGAAGCCCTCGCCGGGCATTGTGATACGGTTGGTGTTATTCTGAACGGCGATGGATCTGTGACGGTTCACGATAATGGCCGTGGTATTCCGGTTGATATTCACACCGAAGAAGGAATTTCTGCTGCTGAAGTCATTATGACACAACTTCATGCTGGCGGTAAGTTTGACCAGAATTCCTATAAGGTTTCCGGTGGTTTACACGGTGTTGGTGTCTCTGTTGTGAACGCGCTGTCTGTGAAGTTGGAACTTCATATTTACCGTAATGATAAAGAGCACTATATCTCTTTTACTCACGGTGAAGCTGATGGTCGTTTGATCGAAAAGGGACCTGCGAATGGTAAAAAAGGGTCTCATGTAACCTTCTTGCCGTCGCAAGAAACCTTCACGATGGTTGAATTTGATTTTAACACACTGGAACATCGTCTGCGTGAGTTGGCATTCCTGAACTCAGGGGTGCGCATTACACTTCGTGATGATCGTCATGCCGAGCCAAAAGAAACTGTATTTATGTACGAAGGTGGTCTTAAGGCCTACGTACAATATCTTGACCGGACCAAAACATCTCTTTTCGAAGACGTTGTTCATATGGAGTCCGAAAAAGATGGGATCACTGTCGAAGTTGCGATGCAATGGACAGACAGTTATCACGAAAATACTCTGTGTTTTACCAACAACATTCCACAGCGTGATGGCGGAACCCATATGGCGGGTTTCAGAGCGGCCTTAACGCGTCAGATTAATTCTTATGCGACGTCCTCTGGCTTGATGAAGAAAGAAAAAGTCAGCCTGACAGGCGATGATGCGCGTGAAGGTTTGACCTGTGTTCTTTCCGTTAAAGTGCCTGATCCGAAATTCTCTAGCCAGACAAAAGACAAATTGGTTTCATCCGAGGTTCGTCCTGTTGTTGAGAATATTGTTAACGATCGTCTTGGACAGTTCTTTGAAGAGCATCCCAATGAAGCGAAACGGATTGTCGGGAAAGTCGTTGAAGCCGCTGCGGCACGTGAAGCTGCGCGTAAAGCACGTGAGCTGACCCGACGTAAAGGGGCCTTGGATATTTCTTCGCTACCAGGAAAGCTGGCAGATTGTCAGGAACGAGATCCTGCCCTTTCAGAAATCTTCATCGTCGAGGGTGATTCTGCGGGGGGATCAGCCAAACAGGGACGCGATCGTGCAACTCAGGCTATTTTGCCGTTGCGGGGTAAAATTCTAAACGTTGAGCGTGCCCGTTTTGACAAAATGCTTTCTTCCACTGAAATCGGAACTCTCATTACAGCATTGGGTACGGGGATCGGGCGTGATGAGTTTAATATCGAGAAGCTTCGATATCATAAGATCATCATCATGACCGATGCGGATGTGGATGGAAGCCATATCCGTACACTGTTGCTGACATTTTTCTATCGCCAGATGCCGGAAATTATTGAACGGGGCTATCTCTACATTGCTCAGCCGCCGCTTTATCGCGCAAAAAGAGGTGATTCTATTCGCTATCTGAAAGATGACAGCATGATGGAATCCTATCTGATCAGTAGTGGTGTCAAGGATGCTCTTCTTGAAACCAAAGAAGGTGTTCAGGTTGCTGGAGAAGATTTGATTGAGGTTGTTTCCAACGCGGTCACTGCCCGTAATCTGATGATCCCGCTTATCCGCAAGGTAGGGTCCGTCGAGTTGGTTGAACAGGCGACAATTCTGGGCGCATTAAGTGAACCATTGTTGCTAGATGAAAAGCGCGCACCTGTTGTTGCAGAAAAAATTGTAAAGCGGATGAATGAAAACCTGCCTGAATTACAACGTGGGTGGACCGCTGAGACGAACACGGTGGACGGTGAAATGACACTGACTCGTACTTTACGTGGCTTGACAGAGCGCCGTGTAATTGATCTGACGCTTGTCCGGACTGGCGAAGCGCGTCGTCTAAATAGTCTTGCTGATGAGATGCAGGAATTCTACGCGGCCAGCTCGACCTATCGCGTGAAAGACAAGGAAACAACAATCACTGGGCCAAATGCTTTGGCAAACCTTGTGTTTGATCTTGGTCGTAAGGGCATTAACGTATCCCGATATAAGGGTTTGGGGGAAATGAACCCGGATCAGCTTTGGGAAACCACGCTGGATGCAAACGCACGAACCCTTCTACAGGTAAAAGTTGGTCACAGTGACGAGGCTTCTGATATTTTCTCGACCCTTATGGGCGATGTGGTTGAGCCACGTCGTGACTTTATCCAGACTAATGCGTTGGAAGTTGCTAACCTCGACGTTTAAAGCTCATTGTTTGTAACAATAAAAGGCCGGCGCTTTCAGAGTTCCGGCCTTTTATTTTAATAGGTCATCTTCTTGACACCGGCCTGCCACTAGCTTGCCAAATACGAATAGTTTATCAGTGAAATTATGGCGACGACA
>NZ_CAKZMP010000250.1 GCF_937128705.1 uncultured Kiloniella sp.
CGCCCGATTAGTTACCCAGCTAATCAGGGCTTGAACAAGACTGTTTAAAAGAAAAGGAATGTCGAGATGACATCCGAAAAATCCGCTATTTCCGGAAGCCAGTTAATTGAACAAAAATTAATGGTCCGAGACCTCACACTCAGCTGCAATATTGGCTTGACTGAAGAAGAGAGACTTCGCCCACAGCGGTTAAAGGTAAACCTTGAACTTACACTGAGCCCTCTTCCTGTTCTTAATGACGAGATTGATGAAACAATCAATTACGGAATATTGGTCAAGAAAGTCAGAAACGTTTGCCTGCAAACCAAAGTGAAGCTTTTGGAAACTCTTGCCAATGACATCTCTGAAACATGCTTCTTTGACGATAGGATAAAGACCGTTCACATGCGCATAGAAAAACTTGATCGTTATCCCGATGTGGCTGGGGTTGGTATCGAAATCACTAGACGCCGCGCTTAATAAGAACCTCCCTTTTTAATCGACCGCAAGCACCAAAGGCCAGAGCAATCTCTGGCCTTCTTCGCATAAACAATTCCCCCAAAACTTAATATTTGATAACGACTCGTTATCTATAAAATATCGCCAAGATTCGATCTTTTATCGAGGGACGAGCGAATAAAACCTTTAAGAATCAAAGAAATTTTATTTCGAGAATCCCTAACTTGTACACAGGAGAAATCTTTCTGTAACCGTCAAGCCATAAAAAAGAATTTTTTTTGCACATTTGAACGTTGACTTTAAATTCAACAGTAATATCAATAACTTGCAAAATATGCCTATTTTTTAAGCACCTTATTGTAATGCTAGTGTTTTCAAGGGGTATACGCGTAGGCTCACAAGATAGCCACAAAGTTATCCACAGGATCCGTGGATATAATTTTATACGGTTTCACAGCGAGAAATCAGTAGATGTGACGAATCCTATGTCTTCTTAAGAGTCCCATCCATACATTAAGAAAGTGTTCTTGACCTGTTCCACATTAAACGTCATCTAAAGTGGTACAAGACACTCTTCTTAGGGCAGACGTAACCTGATATATTAAGATCTTCATATTTTAATTCTCTTGAACAGTTAAACCGGACCCGTTTAAGTCAGAAAATGACAAAAGTACCTTCACGCAAAGCAAGAAAAAAAGATCCGTCGCAAGGTGGAAAACGATCGGCAATGGCTGCGCGTGAAGATTTGGATCCGACAATCGCTAATAATCCACTTGATACTGTTTCAGGATTGTCCGAAGACACCATCAGCTGGGAAGCGGGATCGCAATCAGATGCCGAACAGGCCGCCGGAACTAGCAACATCGAAATCGGGACCGGTATAATACTTAGTGTCGTGAAAACCCTGCCAGGCTCACCCGGCGTTTACAGAATGATGGATAGTGAGGGAAATCCTCTCTATGTCGGAAAAGCAAAAAACCTCAAAAAACGTGTTGTCTCTTATACCCGGGTTGACCAGCTTCCCTATCGGATAACACGTATGGTTTCCGAAACACGATCCATGGAAATCGTGCGAACGAACACCGAAGCGGAAGCTCTCTTACTGGAAAGTAACCTGATCAAGCGTCTAGCCCCACGCTACAATGTATTGCTCAGAGATGATAAATCATTTCCCTACATTCTGATCACAAGCGATCACGAAGCACCGCAAATAACAAAACATCGCGGCGCACAAAAAAGAGAGGGGCGATATTACGGCCCTTTTGCCGATGCCAGATCTGTGAATCAGACCATAACAGCGCTGGAAAAAGCTTTCTTGCTCCGTTCTTGTAGTGACGGCGTCTATACAAACCGTACTCGCCCTTGTCTGATGTACCAAATCAAACGTTGCTCAGCGCCCTGTGTTGGTCGTGTCTCTCTATCCAACTATGCGTCTCATGTACAAGAGGCCGAAAGTTATCTAAGTGGTTCATCGTCTAATTTTCAGAAAAAAATGGCTGAAAAGATGCAGACTGCCGCTGAAGAACAAGATTATGAACAAGCAGCAGTTTATCGGGATCGCATTCGCGCCCTTACGGCAATCCAATCCAAGCAGGAAATTAACATTGCTGACTTAGATGATGCGGATGTCTTCGCCCTTTTTGAAAAAGCCGGGCAATCCTGTATTCAGGTGTTTTTCTTTCGGGCAGGCCGGAATTACGGAAATCGTTCTTACTTTCCCAAACACGATAAAACAATCGAGGCAGAAACCGTACTAACATCATTTATTGCCCAGTTTTATGCGAACAAGCCAGTCCCAAAGTTAGTAATGGTCAGCCATAAACTACCCGAGGCCCCTGTCCTTGCAGAGGCATTGGGAACAAAAGCAGGGCGACGCGTTGACGTTACACACCCATCACGAGGTGCCAAAAGAAAGCTGGTCGAAAATGCGACCGTCAATGCCCGCGAAGCCCTTGCCCGACGGATGGCTGAAAGTGCAAGCCAACGCCGATTACTTGAAGGCATGTCGGATATGTTGTTCCTAGAAGCGACACCAGAGCGGGTTGAGGTTTATGATAACTCTCACACCCAAGGGTCAGAGGCTTACGGCGGAATGATCGTCGCAGGCCCCGAAGGCTTTATGAAAAAAGCTTATCGAAAGTTTAAAATTCGCGGCGACAAGCCCCAAGACGGTCAAGAAGAGAAAACACCAGCAGCTTATCAGGCAGGCGACGACTACGCTATGATGCGAGAGGTTTTAACTCGCAGGCTATCAAGAAGCCTAAAGGAAGATCCCGATCGACAGACTGATCAATGGCCAGACCTTCTAATTCTCGACGGGGGGCAAGGACAGCTAACAGTCGGCATTGAAGTACTTGAAGATCTCGGCCTGACGGATATTCCCATCGTTGCGATTGCGAAAGGGCAAGACCGAAATGCTGGCCGAGAGAGAATATTTCTTCCCAATCGCCCTTCCTTTCTCGTCGACCCTAAAGATCCTGTCTTATACTTCATCCAACGGCTACGGGATGAAGCACACCGCTATGCCATTGAGACACATCGCAAAGGCCGAACCAATGCGCGTTTAAAATCTGCCCTTGATAGTGTTCCCGGGATTGGAGCAAAACGTAAAAAGGCGCTGTTGTTCCGCTTTGGTTCAGCAGATGCCGTTGCCCGCGCAGGGGTTGAAGATTTGGCAGCGGTCGAAGGCATCAGCCGCGTTGTCGCACAGTCAATTTATGATCATTTCAACACTGAATGATTTCTGTCCCTCAATTTTCTATTCCACAACTTTTTATTCCATAGTCGCCATCACCTCATTTGATCTATAACATAGCAACAGCCTTATCTGGGCGTTATACAGCTTGTAGAAACTTACCAACACGTTAGAGGATTTATCATGAAGGTTTTTGGCCTTGCAGGTTGGAGTGGTAGCGGCAAGACAACTCTTCTCAAGCAGGTGATCCCGACTTTGGTCAAGCGGGGCTTAAAAGTCTCGACACTAAAGCATGCGCATCACAAATTTGACGTTGATAAACCCGGTAAAGATTCCTATGAACATCGTGAGGCCGGGGCCAGTGAAGTGATGATTTCATCTGGGAACCGGTGGGCCTTGATGCATGAGTTGCGGGATGAAAAAGAACCAACACTTGAAGAACTAATCCCTCATATGACACCCGTGGACATTCTTTTGATTGAAGGCTTCAAAAAGGAGAGGCATAAAAAGCTAGAAGTTTTCCGCCCCGCCCTTGGAAAACGCATGCTTCACAAAGACGACCCTAACATTATCGGGGTCGCAACCGATGACGACGAAATGGATACGCCTCTGCCCACAATAAATCTCAACGATATAGAAGCGATCGCTGATTTCATCTGCATATCATGTGACCTTCATCACAAGGCCAGAAAGGCCGCGGACTAATGGCCCAACTTTCGGATGATTGTTTTGCCCACGGCGGCAAGTTAATGACAACGGCCAATGCCCTCGCCCTGTTAGAAGAGAAGCTTCAGTGTATTACAGAAACTGAAACGATTTCCGTTGTTGAATCTTTGGGGCGGGTATTGGCCGAAGATGTTATCTCACCTTGCAATGTACCACCGCATGACAATTCGGCCGTTGATGGCTATGCGGTGTACTTTGATGATTTAAATACAACATCAGAAACCATCCTACCAATCAGTGATCGGATCGCCGCCGGAAGCTACGTTCGGGAAACACTCCGTAAAGGCACCGCAGCAAGAATTTTCACAGGCGCCCCCATGCCCCTAGGCGCAGATACCGTACTGATGCAGGAAGACTGTCGACTAATTGGAACTAATGAAGTCTCAATTCCCCTTGGTATCAAGCCGGGATCCAACAGGCGTTTTGCGGGCGAAGATGTCGAAGAAAGCTCTGTCATTCTTCATGCTGGTC
>NZ_CAKZMP010000251.1 GCF_937128705.1 uncultured Kiloniella sp.
AGCTCGCCGTTCACACAATTGGCGAGCCGCCCGAAGAAGATGCCGATGGGGGCCACGGCGGCAACTGCATCGCCCACCGGAACAACACGCAAACCATGCCGCCAGCAGAACCAGAGCACCCCGGCAATCACCCCGGCAAAACCGCCGTGAAAGGACATCCCCCCGTCCCAGACCCGCAGAATATCCAGCGGATTGGCCGCGAAATAGGCAGGCTGATAGAACAGCACATAGCCCAGTCGCCCGCCCAGAATAACCGCCAGAATCATCGCGGTCAGCAAATCATCCGTCGCGTTTGGCTGCATCGGCGCGCGTGAGGGCTGCCAAACGGTCTGCCGCCGCATCATGGCCTTCATCATCTGCCAGCCCAGCAACAAGCCGCAGATATAGGCCAGCGCATACCAGCGCAGCGCAAACTCCACGCCGAACAGGTTCAGCCGGAACAATGCGGGGTCAATCGCCGGGAATGTGAAATACTCTTGCATCGCTGTTCGCCTGTTTCGCATCTGTTGACGAAACAACCCACTGTTTGTCAAGCAACGCGTGGACTTTGCCCGTCAACTTCCCATATGTAGGGCAAGGCACCGGCACAAAGAGGATGACGCCATGCAGACCAACAACCGGATTTTTGACGATATTTCGCAATTGATGACCAATGCCATGGGTGTTGCTCAGGGCGCAAAGGACGAAGCCGAGAATGCGATGAAATCCATGATGGACCGATGGCTTGCTGACAGAGAGTTTGTCACCCGCGACGAATTTGACGCGGTGCGGGCGATGGCCCAGAAAGCACGGGAAGAAAACGAAGCACTAAAGGCGCGGCTTGACGCATTGGAAGCGGGTAAAGACTAGCCTTTGTCCGGTTAAGTCAGGGCGAGCAGCAAGTCCACCTCGCCGTGAACCATCCGGCCAGACCGCCTGAACCCAAGCTTTTCGTAAAACGGAACGGCGCCATAGGGCGCATCGACCGCTGACAACACGAGGTTGGCCCGGCCCAATTCCCGGGCATGAGATTGCGCGAACGCAATCGCTTCCCGCCCTACGTTCTGGCCCTGCCGGGCTTTGTCCACCAGCAGCCGCCAGACATATATGCCATCGGAATTGTCGCCCTCATCAAATTCCGCCTCCGGGTGGGCCATGTCGCAAATCGACAGGAACCCAACCGCCTGGTCACCGTCCCAGATGCCAAAGGCTGTGGCCGATGGGTCATAGGCGGCCTGCGCGATGGACACGGCGTTTGGCGCAACAAAGCCTTGTTGGGTTTCCTTTACGCCAAGCCCAAACAGGGCGCGCAGATCTTTTTGTTGCACAATCCTAAACGAATACATCCCGCCTCCATTGCTGGTGCGGGATGCAAGGTATCACATGGGATACGTTTTGAAAGGCCTGTGTCAACGAACCGTCACAGGCGATGAATCAGGCGGTTTTGCGACGACGCGCAACAACACCCATGCCACCAAAGGCCAGCAACATCAGCGGCAGTGCCGCGGGCACTGGAACGGCTGCAACTGTCAACGACAGTGTTGCGGCCTGCGCGCCATTGGAATAGCCCCAAAGGTATCCGCCACTTGTGGTCCCGCCCAGCGCAAACTGGTTGCCCAGCGCGTTGTTGATATCACCGATTGCGTTTGCCAGCGCTACGCTGACCGTCGGCATCTTTCCGGTCCAGCCGGGCGTTGCCACAGCGGTTGAACCATAAAGCGACCCCGAGCCAAGATCGGCAAATGCCGCGGTGCCGCCCGTTCCACTCGTCAGCGAAGACGTTTTTGTGGACACATCGTAAACAGCAAACTTGGCCAAGTTGCTCATGTTCGAGAACTTGCCGTTGCCGCCAGCAATGCTGAGCGTTGCCGACACAACGCGGCCCGTCACACCAGACAGATCAAACGCGAAGAAGTTCCTGTAGGAATTCCAGCCGCTCTGGCCACTGATGATATTGGTATTCGACGTCACGTGCGAACCGTTGGATTTGTACCACCCATTGTCGTACGAGTTGACGGAAACAACCGAAACAGCATGTGCGCCACTTGCGACGGTTGTCAGAACGATTGCCGCAGCAGCCAAACGGATTCCACGGTTAAACTTTGTAAATACAGACACAACGCCCCCTTAATTTCTACACAGACAGTGGCCATTCGGTACGATGAAAGAACAATAGCGTCAATAAAAATTCTGTAAAAGTGTCTCAAATCGGCAGCCTAGTTGAACTATAGTTAATATTACATAGATATGTTGTATTAATATGAGGCAGAACAGCGACTTTTGACTTCAAATTGCAATTTCTAGGTGCATTTGTAGCGCCCACACCTGCCAGAAACAGCGATTGGCGCCGTGAACCTGTTACGGATCACAACGGGCTGGCCGCGCCCTTGTTGGCATCCTTGCCGGGCGCGGTAATGAATTTGGGCAAAATGGGCGGCAGCGCAGAGCCGTGCCTAGCCCCGTGCGTTGCGTTCCGCCAAAAGCCGCAGCCGCAGCGCGTTGATCTTGATAAAGCCCGCCGCGTCCTTTTGATCATAGGCACCAGCGTCATCTTCGAACGTCACATGTTGTTCCGAATACAGCGACTGATCGGACCAACGGCCAACACAGCGCACTGACCCTTTGTATAGCTTCAGCCGCACCGTGCCGTTGACATGGGCCTGGCTGGTATCAATCAGCGCCTGCAACATGTCGCGTTCCGGGCTGAACCAATAACCGTTATAGATAAGCTCGGCATATTTCGGCATCAGCTCGTCTTTTAAGTGCATCGCGCCGCGGTCCAACGTAATGGATTCGATCGCACGGTGAGCTGCAAGAAGGATTGTTCCACCCGGTGTTTCGTAAACACCACGAGACTTCATACCGACAAAACGACCCTCAACAAGATCAAGACGTCCGATACCATTTGCCCCACCCAGCTCATTCAACTTGGTAAGGATCTCGGCAGGGGACATTTTTTGACCGTTGATTCCAACCGCATCACCTTTTTTGAATTCAATGGTGATCTCAGTTGCTTCGTCCGGCGCATCCATTGGCGAAACAATGCGCTGATAAACATGTTCACCAGGCGCAATCCATGGATCTTCCATCTCCTTACCTTCAGAGGAAGTATGTAGAAGGTTGGCATCAACAGAAAACGGCGCTTCGCCACGTTTGTCTTTCGCGATTGGAATTTGGTGCTTTTCAGCAAAATCGATCAACTTTGTACGAGATGTCAGATCCCATTCGCGCCAAGGTGCGATAACCTTGATATCCGGGTTTAATGCGTAGCAACTAAGCTCGAAACGAACCTGATCGTTTCCTTTACCGGTTGCACCATGAGCAACAGCATCTGCACCTGTTTCTTCGGCTATTTCAATCAAACGCTTGGAAATCAACGGGCGTGCGATTGACGTTCCCAAAAGGTAAACACCTTCGTAAACCGCGTTGGCACGGAACATTGGGAAGACAAAATCGCTGACAAATTCTTCGCGCACATCTTCGATATAGATATCTTTAACACCACAAGCTTCTGCTTTCTTACGGGCTGGCTCTAGCTCTTCACCTTGACCAAGATCCGCTGTGAAAGTCACAACTTCACAATTGTACGTTTCCTGAAGCCATTTCAGGATTACCGAAGTATCAAGTCCGCCTGAATAGGCAAGTACGACTTTTTTGATATCGCCCATAAGAGTTCACGCCTCTGCAAATAGTGGCCATGCCGCAAGAAGGCATAAGTGCCGTTAGTTGGTAAATCTGCCGGGAGTATAGGTAAATCCTGATCCAGAGCAAGTATTGTCCGTAGGATTTATGGGGAAAAATACAATTATTTTACCTAATCAAATTAGTCTATTCACCTAGAGATCCAATACGACTTCCCCCTCATCACTATAATGCCCCGTTGGCATTTGTGGCACGGCTGAACAAAGAAGAACCTCATCATCTGCAATTCCCGCTGAATACCCTTTCGGATAAGAAACAGCACCAGACTTCAATTTCGTTACGCAAGCACCACAATTTCCTGATCGACAGGAAAAATCCGGGAAGAAACCATTTTCTTCGACAAACTGTAGTAAGCTTCCCTTTTCTGGGCGCCATTCTGCCGCTTGACCTGTTGACGCAAAACGAACCATGACAGGTTCTTGAGGGAGATCGCTTTGGTCAGCCATTTCGAGACTGCCGCGACCTTCTTCGGAACTTGTTTTTAACTCCGTCGGGGATTTAAGAACCATTGAAGGTCCAAAGGTTTCATAACGAATACGTTCCTCGCGCACGCCCAGTGTCCTCAAGGTTTCATAGACCGATTTCATAAATTTTTGAGGACCACAGAGATAAAAATCGTAATCATCAAGGGACAGATGTTCCCTCAACAAATTGAGATCAATACGCCCTTGATCTTGAAACCCTTTACCCAAAACATCAGAAGATTCTGGCTGAGAATAGGTGTTATGCACTTCAAAGCAGTCAAACCATGTCGCCAAGGCATTTGTATATTTTCCAAAGGCGTGCTCATTCCCATTCCGCGCCCCGTGGATAAAATGGACTTTACGCCCACGAGAGAACTTTTTCTCTTGCTCCAATAATGCTTCGGCCATGGCCATCATTGGCGTCACACCGACACCGCCAGAGAGAAGAACCACAGGACGCGTACTTTCTCTATCCAGATAAAAGTCACCGCGCGGCCCTTGCGCTTCAATAATGTCGCCGGGTTTCATACGATCATGGAGATGTCTGGAAACCGATCCAGCTTCTTCGCGCTTGATTGACAGGCGATAATACCGACCGTTAAAAGCATTCGAAATTGTGTAGGTTCTTCTTACCTCTTGTTTTCCTCCCGTTAGCGTCTTGTTCGGGATATCAACCCGTATTGGTAAGTGTTGACCGGGTTCATAGTCAGCCAGTGCCTTTTTATCTTCCGGGACCAGATAAAAGGATGAAATGCTTTTGCTTTCTTTCTCTATTTTAGCGACCACATAACGCCGCCACGCATCCCGATCCTTTAAAGTAAAAAGCACCTTTTCAGCTTCTTTCCAAGTACCTGTTAGATTAAGAGAAGGGGAATAGCTCTCAAATTTCCAGGCCTTCGTCAGGCTCTTTTCAACAAGGCGTACCTCTTCCACCTTAATCTGCACCAATCGTTGAGCATCAGCAAAAGCCTGAACTTCAGGACCATCCCAGATGACTTCAGCTTCCCCCGTAATATAGAGAAGATCGCCAGTTTCAAAATCAGGAACCAGCAAACCAGCTTTCGGATAAACCTCTATGTTCCCAAAAGTATTAAAGTGGTTATTTCCCGGGAAATCAGGAAACAATAATGTCGTGTCATCAACAACCTTTAGAAAACCCGGTTTGCCGCCACGGTGGGACACATCCACACCAAAACGATGATCACTATTATCCGGATAATAAGCAGTTGCTATAAAGAAAGTATCCGATTTGCCAATGATGCCTTTAGCCGTTTTACCCAAAATCTCAGAATGTTTTCCTGACTTTTCTTCCAAAGTTTTTAGAACTTCTAGTTCAGAGTTTTCATCATAGGCGGGCGTACGCGCTTGTATATATTGTGGGCAATTGCCAAAGCTCTGATCAACGTCAACAGTAAACCCGTTTTTAGCCGTTCGCCCGCGCACCTTACCTGCCAGGCGATTTCGACGCCGCGTATGGAATTCAATTCCTAAAAATCCTAACGGAGATCCGATTTCCACGTTTTCTGACAAGGGATCCCCCGATAAAGGTGCGTTATCAATAACCAGCGTTTCTCGATCAGGTGAACTGATAAAGCCAGATTGACCAACAACCATTGATGCCCATGGACGCCCTTTTTGATCCAATGATCCGACAACAATTTGCGGCAGTTGCCCATAAAATTCACGGTGTTGGTCTGGTAGAAAGTTTCGCACAAATTTAGGCGCATAGCTGTGAACATTCTCCAGAACTCCCACTCGCCGCTGTACTGCCAGCTCTCCTTTGTGAAAAGGCGTGGTTTTTGGATCAAAAAAGGATGTGTTCATAACTGAACTCCTTATTCATTCTTATTTTCTTGGAAGGATAGAACGAGAACTCTGAATCACTCACTTATGTTCAGAGTTCTCGTATAAACCTTTAATTAAGCCGCATCACTCAAAGGTGTTTTTTGCATACCGACAAAATTTGGCAGTGCTTCAATTCTGGAGATCCAGATCTGAATGTTCGGATAGTTTTGGAGAGAAACACCACCTTCTGGTGCATGCGCAATATAGGTATAGGCTGCAATATCTGCGATCGTTACCTTTTCTCCAACCAGATACCCCTGATCATCAAGGATCTTGTTCATTGTTTCAAAAAGCGCTGTCGCACGAGCTTTCGCAACATCATGATCAAGATTTGCCCCAAATACAGTTACCAAACGCGCCGAGGCAGGACCGGATGCAATCGGGCCCGCTGCGATAGAAAGCCATCCTTGAATTGCTGCTTCGTTCTGTGCAGAACCCAAGCTCCACGCCTCACCACCATACGTTCGGGCTAGATAAACAAGAATGCCATTGGAATCCCACAGGACGACACCATTATCATCTAGGACAGGTACCTGACCAAAGGGATGCATTTTCAAAAATTCTGCGTCCTTATGCGCACCAGCCATCAAGTCCACATCAACCAAATCATGCTCAAGACCCAGCAGAGAAAGGAACAGTTCAACACGATGCGCATGACCAGAAAGTGCATGGCGATATAATTTAATCATTCTTCTAATCCTTAGAGGCTTAAATCAAAATTGGAGTCGTTCGTTTGAGAAACGGAGTGTTACCCGCCCTCCTGAACATAAAATAATTCGCTAGATATTCATTTACTATCCATACATACTGGACATAATTATAAACAAAACAGATATAATAATGGATACACTCGAGAGTATGCGTGTTTTTACCGCAGTCGTAGAACACGGCAGTTTCACCGCAGCCTCAAAAAGCCTGGGCATCTCAACAATGCTTGCCAGCAAGCATGTAAAAAATCTCGAAGAAAAAATACAAGCACGATTACTCAACCGCACGACACGTAAAGTAAGCGTCACAGAGCTTGGACAAGCCTATTATGATCGATGCCTGCTCATTATCGAACAAACCGATGAATTGCATGACCTTGTAGGTGAGCAAACAAATACGATAAAAGGTCACCTTCGTATCACTGCCCCCAGAGTGCTTGGCGAAGAAATCGTTGTCGATTGCGCTAATGAGTTCATGAAACTCCATCCCGAAGTCACTATGGATTTAAGATTGGAAGAGAGAACCGTAGATATCATTCAAGAAGGGATTGATGTCGCGGTAAGATTGGGCGCCCTCAACGATAGCAGTTTAATTGCCAGACACCTCGCCAAATACAAATACCTACTTTGTGCTACCCCTCGTTATCTAAAAAAAAGGGGGATTCCAACACATCCTAACCAGTTAATCGATCACGATTGTATTCTAGGATCAACCATCAGCCCCACCAACCAATTGGACTTTATCGTTAACGGGAAAAAGACGGCGCTAACTATAAAACCCCGAGCACGTGTAAACGCCGCACAGCCCATCAGAAAAATGACGTTAGAAAGCCACGGTATTGGTATGTGCTTGATTTCTACTGTTAGAAAAGACCTTGAAGAAGGCCGTCTCGTCCGGGTTCTTGAAGAGTTTGAAGCCTATGACAGAAGTGCTTATGTGATTTACCCACATCGGCGGCACCTTGCCCCGCGGGTGAAGGCCTTTGTTGACCATGTTGCTCTTCATTTCAAAAAATCAGACAAGGTTGAACACTAGTCGATAAAAGAAGTCCAACTACCTAATTACCAGTTAAACTAAATCTTGGCCTTTGCGGTACTCTCTTATTAATTGGGTAGCCTCAACACGTCGGCGTACCGTGACCTGAGTTAGAATCAATAAATCTAATTTCTATTTGGCCAAAGCTCATGATGGCTATCGATCACAAAGGTATGTTTGTGTACCTGTTTGGGGTGGTAATGCGGGTGGCGATGTGGTTCAGGGCCTTCCCAACCTTCGTGATCGTGATCGTGGTGTTCATCATGGGTGTGCAAATGTAGGTGCGATACTTCCGGATGTACATGAGTCAATACCGCACTATCTTTTGAAGGCCACACAATCATTGCGACGACCAGTCCACCAAACACACCAGCAGCGCTGACAAGGAATGTTTCTGATAGCCCAAGATACAAGCCCAACCAACCAGCGGCCGGATAGGCAATAAGCCAGCAGGCATGGGATAACGCAAAGTGGCTGGCAAATAATGCGGGAAGATCCTGTTTATGGGCGGAGCGCTTCAACAATAAACCGCCCGGTGTTTGGATCAAGGAAGTCCCTGCCCCAATCAGGCACCAAACGACCAAAGCAAAGTTATAGGACAGTTCCAAAGAGCCTGCAACAAGCGTGATCAGCAGAACCACAGCTCCCAAAAGCATAATGGATCTAGGTTCAAACTCATCGAGTATTTTCCGTAAGCTCAAAGCAACACACATCGAACCTAGACCTGCTGCCCCAAGAAAAACAGCGACGTCACTTTCGGCACCACCAAGGACTTCACGCACGTAAACAATAGTATTCACGATGACCATGACACCCGCTGCTGAAACAACAAAACTCAATGCAAGCAACCCTCGCAACCGAGGTGTCGCCAGATAAATCCTTGTACCTCTAGATACTTTGCGAAAGAAATTTCGCTCTTCTTCTGTTGGTTCAACTTTGGGGAGAACAACCGAAACCACAAGTAAGGCAGACGCCAAGAAACCAATGATCGTTCCTAAAAACAGCCAATGAAAACTCATAATCGATAATAACAGCCCTGCAAAAAGCGGGCTCAATAAGGCTTCGAGATCATACGACAAACGAGATAAGGAGAGCGCTTTGGTAAAATCACTCTCTTTAGGCAAAACATCCGGGATGGTCGCCTGAAATGTCGGAGTAAAGGCAGCAGAGAACGACTGAAACAAAAATACCAAAAGATAAATCTGCCAGACTTCAGTGACAAACGGCAAAAATATAACCATTCCTGCGCGGCATAAATCCAAAATGACTAAAAAACTCTTACGTGGAATTTTATCTGCAAATGCCCCAACGACAGGCGCAATTCCCACATAGGCAACCATTTTAAGTGCTAGTGCTGTTCCCAAAACAGCACCCGCATTTTCCCCGGCCAAGTCATAAGCGAGAAGGCCGAGTGCTACCGTTGTTAATCCACTCCCCATAAGGGACAAAATCTGAGCGGTAAACAAAGTTCGGTAAGTCTTGTTTTTCAGAACGCTGAGCATAATAAAAGTCTTACAGAATGATTAGTTACTTCGTAACGCTATCCCCCCATAGGGGATAAATCAAGAATCCTTTCTCAAGAAAAAACATAACTAAGTGAATTTATTAATAAATACATTAAGGGATTCTATGATTATAAATAACTGTATTAATTTATCTTTTTATACCTATCGAAGAAAAATAAAAAATTTCACCATCGTGACAAATTATTTACCTTTTGCCCTTTAAGCTTCGGGTCAAAATTAAATAGAGCAGTAATTGTGCGGTTAAGGAGCAAGAGGTATGAACGTCCCAAATACTAATAATTCCCATGAAGAGGGCGTGAGGGAAGATAAGGTTGGCGACATGCCTAATACAGGTAGAACCAATACCATCGCAACAAATGACGATGTAAATAACCATAATCCGCTGGAAGGTACTGAAATAACCCAAGCTACAGAAGAAGAAGCACCACAAATAAAATTTGGTATTGGTAAGCGTCTTATTCTTTCGTTTGGTATTGTTGCTGCCATGACAATTTTGGTGAGCTTCATTAGCTGGTATAATCTAACCAAGATTTCCCAAACACAGGTCGCACTGACAGAAGAAACTGTTCCGGCCATAACCTCTGCACTGAAGTTATCTGAAGAAATATCAAGACTGGCTGCAACCGCACCCCTTTTAGAATCTGCATCAGACACAGCACTAAGAGATCAAAGGTTTCTAGAGTTACAAAGCTCTATTTTGTCTGCTCAAGGTCACCTTTCGAGCTTAGGCGAACTAAATGTGAGCCAGGAAACAGTTAATAATATCCAAACGAGCCTGGGGGATATTGGACCAAAAATTGATGAACTGCGCGAACTTGGGAATGAAAAACAAACCTATGCCGTTCGCAGAGAAGAACTGGGCAAACAGCTTTCGTCTTACAGAGATCTCGTTGCCAAGGAAATTTCGCCTCACCTTATCAAAGTACGACTTGCCGTCATTGACGGAGAAGGAGAACCACTCCAACTTTTCCAACTTCAACAAGGCCTGTTGGACTTCAAAGGATCGACCA
This sequence comes from uncultured Kiloniella sp., assembly GCF_937128705.1. Taxonomy (GTDB): domain Bacteria; phylum Pseudomonadota; class Alphaproteobacteria; order Kiloniellales; family Kiloniellaceae; genus Kiloniella. Next base: position 10,270 of record NZ_CAKZMP010000251.1, read on the forward strand.
ACCTTCTCATTGGCCTTCTTGCAGAGGGTGGACAGACGAATACACTGGAAGATATTGAAAAAATTGAGCAGTTATTCCTGACATCTTTGGGATCAATGGCAACACCGCTTTCGAAGCTATCCCAAACCCAAAAGGTGGAGAAGCTCTCAGAACTTTTCCAAAACCTCTTAACTCTCGGCAGTAAAGGGGATCTTCAGAATAACATCTTCGCGCTTCGCAAAGCTGAATTAACAGCGCAAAACAAAAGCAACGCGATTATGGAAGAAACAAGAACAATCGCAGAGAACCTCTCGGGACAAATCAGCGAATTGGTCAATAATACGGAAGCTGGGATTGCTGTCACCGCAAAAGAAAACAAAGCATCATCCAAACGAACTGAAATTATTATGATTGTGATTGCAGCAGCTTCCCTTCTTGTATCAGTTTTGATCGGATGGCTTTATGTTGCGCGTTCTTTGCTGAGACGATTGATGGGTCTTGTCCAATCCATGGAACAAATTGCCAACGGCGACTTGACCACCAGCATCATGCGTAACGGAAACGATGAAATCAGTAAAATGGGCTTTGCTCTAGCAGAATTACGTAACATTTCAAGAGAAGCAGAAGCCTTAAAACAAGAGCAAGAGCTTAGCCAGGTGCGTTTAGAGGAAGAAAAGCGCCTCAACGCAGAGAAGCTCGCCAATGATTTCGATGCTTCTGTTGGTTCTTCTATCAGCATTCTCTCTAGTAATGTCACCGTAATGCGTGATCAAGCCAAAGAAATGCAGAACTTGGCCGCGGGATCACAAAAAGAAGCCCAGGAAATCAGTGGTGCAAGTGAAGCTATGTCCAATGACATTTCCACTGTTGCCGCCGCAACAGAAGAACTTTCGGCCTCAATTTCAGAGATTTCAAATCTCGTAAATAAATCAACGGACTGCTCACACAGTGCCGTCGAACGTGCCGCCACAATGAACGGTAATATTTCTCGCCTCAATGAAGGCTCGCAAGAGATCGAAAATGTCATCAGTATGATCAGTGGCATTGCAGAACAAACCAATCTTCTTGCCCTCAACGCGACCATTGAGGCTGCTCGCGCTGGCGAAGCAGGCAAAGGATTTGCCGTTGTTGCTGCCGAGGTCAAGAACCTCTCAAATCAGACTACATCAGCCACGGAAGATATTCGTTCTCTCATTGGCAACATTCAAAACGAGATAAGTAGTGCCGGCGGTGCGGCAGAACAAATTGATAACGTCATCAAAGAAATCAATGAAATCGCTGGTGGCATCTCAACGGCAGTAGAAGAACAAGGTGGCGCAACCCGAGAAATAAGTCAGACGGTCAACCAGTCCGCAAACAATTGCTCGGTCATTGCTGAACGTGTGCAAGAAGTTTCCACAGCCTTAAGCAAAACAAATCAATCTATGGAGCAGGTCATAAACGGTGTCCAGAAAATTGATGAAGAAAGTTCACTACTCACTGAGAATGTGGACCAATTCCTGAAATCAGTTCGCGGACAGTAATACGAAGACAAAATCAAGCCCCGGGTATGTTAATGCTCGGGGCTTTTTCGTGTCTTATGACACAGCTTGCATCACCAGAGATATAGCAATAGTCCACATGACGATGCCAATAAAACTGTCCAGTATACGCCATGCTATCGGACGCTTGAATAAAGGGGCCAACCACTGCGCCCCTAAGCTGAGCGAAAAGAACCAAACAAAAGAAGCAACAACAGCCCCCAGCCCAAACCATATTCTGGTCTCTGCAGGGTATTGCCCGCCAATGGAGCCCAATAAAACCACTGTATCCAAATAGATATGCGGATTAAGCAAACTAATGGCCAATGTTGTTAGTACGGCCTTGATAAGAGTGTCCGGACCTGTGTCCTGTTCTGCCATCAGCACAACAGGGTTTAAAGCTGACCTGAATGCTTTCAAGCCATATACAAAAAGAAAAAGAGCACCACCCCAAACAGCTAAATCAAGAAGCAAGGGGCTTGATGTGATCAACACCCCCATACCAGCCACGCCAATGGTGATTAGTAGCGCATCAATAAGGCTGCAGAGCCCCGCAATAAGATATTGATTATTTTGGCGAAGCCCTTGAGTAAGAACATACGCATTCTGTGCCCCAATCGCGATAATCAACCCGGCACCAATTCCCATGCCTTTTAAAAAGGGTACAGCAATCCCGAACATTATCCCATTCCTATAAAACCAATTGAAGCCACTGAGTTCCATCCTCAACGGCTTCAATTTATTCAATCACAAGAAACAAGTAATGCTAATAATTTTTATGTTACATAAGAATTACTAATTAAGCTTCATCTTCCTGCACGATCCAAGGTTCAGCCTTTCCTGCTTGTTCCCATTCCTGCCAGGCGGATAGATCTGTCATCGCTGAAGAATAGCGTTTAACGACGGGATCATCGCTCAACTGATACTTAGCAATACGGTTCACAACCGGGGCAAACATTGCATCAGCGTTACAAAATTCCCCAAACAGAAAAGGCCCCCCGGACTTTTCCAAACAATCGCGCCAGATATCAACGATACGTCGGACATCTTTATGAACACCATCAGAAACATTCATCGCTTCGTCCTTACGGCGCATGTTCATGGGACACTCAGCTCTTAAAGACATAAATCCCCCATGCATTTCATTTGAAATACACCGGGCTTTCGCTCGGTCAGCTTGATCAGCAGGCCACAAACCTGCATCTGGAAATTTCTCTGCTAGGTATTCAAGTATCGCCAGCGATTCCCATACTGTCAGCTCACCGTCTATGAGAACCGGTACCTTTTTTGTCGGTGAAAAAGCCGCAAAATGTTTGTGCCCCGTCGATTCATCAAATTGAGAAAAAACCTCTTCAAATTCAATTCCTTTCACCTTCAAGGCAATCCAGGGGCGTAAGGACCAGGATGAATAGTTTTTATTAGCAATAATCAGCTTTAAATCTGACATAACAACCTCTAGGGATCAGTCGTGGAGCAAAGAAAACAAGATAAGAGAATCACACTATGATCAATAAATCCTCCGTCTACTACCAACTATTCTGCTTTTGGCAGCACTTATCTGAACTTTGTCATTTTTCAGTACACCTTTTCAGTCAACAAAAACCTCTCTACAGTCGACCTAATGAAATAAGATAAGTATTAGCAGAGCTAATTATGTTTGATTATCGACAACTTGCTGCACTCAATGCCATTCTCGAAGAAGGTAGTTTTGAGAAAGCTGCAAAAAAATTATTTATAACCCAATCTGCCGTTTCTCAACGTTTACGACAGCTCGAAGACAGTCTAGGGCAAACACTCGTTGTTCGCGGTACCCCGCTTACCGCAACGGTCTCTGGTCAACGCCTGCTCAAACACTATAAACAAGTCAGCCTGCTGGAAAACGAACTGGATACAGAGCTCAAAAACCAGAATAGTGAAGATTTCACCAGCCTCACAATCGGTTTGAATGCGGACTCCATCGGTACATGGTTCTTCGGAGCAGTTAAAAGCTTTGCTGAAGAGAATAAAATACTGTTGGAGCTCAAAGTTGACGATCAGGAACAAACCCATCACCTTTTAAGAACTGGCGAAGTACTTGGCTGTATTAGTGGCAGTCCCCTTGCGGTTCAGGGATGCCGTTGTATCCCTCTGGGCCAGATGATTTATCAGCCTTTGGCCTCTCCTGATTTTGTAAATCACTATGCGCCAAGGGGCCTTACCAAGGACAATGCATCCAGCACCCCCGTCGCCGTCTTTAATCGCAAAGATCCCTTACAGCACCGCTATTTGGAAAATAAATTCGGCATCACGGACTTCCCTCATCACCTTATTCCAGCCTGTGATGGCTTTGTTGATGCGCTAGTCAAAGGATTTGCCTATGGCCTTATTCCCAATCAACAGGGGCAACCTTACATTGATAGCGGTGATCTGGTTTCTATAGATCCCGATCATAAAATCCCGGTCCCTCTTTATTGGCACATCTGGAATTTACACACCGACATAATGAAGGGCCTGACAAAAGCATTGGTTTCAGAAGCAAAGCGTGTGCTCACACCGCTTCCGAATTGTTAAACTCTTTAGTCTTGCTACTTGTCAGGATGTGACTGCATTATCACCACAAATATTTTAATATAGCGCCCAAAGAATAAAGAACAAAATCAATGCAAGATCGTAAATATTATACCGAAGCTAATCGCATTTCCTGGAATGAAGCTGCACCGCGGCACGAAGAAAGAAATCAGCAAAAGCTGTTGCAAGACGTCACGCATACAGATTTCAATGCTTTGGAACCCGAGCTCACAGAAACTTTAAAGCGTTTAGATATTCAGGGAAAACGGGTCGCTCAAATTTGCTGTAACAACGCAAAAGATTTGCTGTCTGTTATGAAGATGGGCGCAAGTTATGGCCTAGGTGTCGACGCAGCCTCGGCCTTTATCGAACAGGGAAACGAACTGATCACAGCAGCACACTATCAAGACAAAATGGAATTGCTCGTCAGTGATGTATACCACATTCCAGACCAGTATAAGGAACAGTTTGATGTCGTTTTAACCACTGTTGGCGTGATGAGCTGGATGCCTGATATCTCTGCCTTTTTTAAAGTAATTCACAGCCTGATTAAGCCAGGTGGACACTATGTCGTCGAAGAAATGCATCCTGTGTTACTGATGTATGAGGCGGATAATCAGGGCGTATCAAGACCTCTTTATTCATACTTTAAAAAAGATCCGTGGAAAGATACTGACGGCCTGGATTATTTCGGACACGTTGAATACGAATCAAGCCCAAGCTATAGCTTTCAACATAAGATGGATGACATCCTCATGGCGGGGATCAATCTGGATATGAATTTGAAATATATTCGGGAAATTGATCGGGATATTTCAAATTTTTGTATGGATCTCGAGCATCAAGAAGCGAAGCCACCCCTTGGCTTTAATATGATCATGCAAAAGCAAGGATAACATCTTGTCCCAATGATCCTAATAACGCAAAAGAAGGTCCGTAAATCCCGGGTTTTCTTTTGTTCTATTATTCTGCGGCACAGGGTTTCTTGGTTTTGCGCTTTCTTTCCGATTCAGATTTCAACTGACCACAGGCGGCAAGAATGTCTTCGCCTCGTGTTGTACGGATCGGCGCTGACACACCCTTTTCAAAAAGATAATTCGAAAAACGGCGGATCTGATTGTTTGAAGAACACTCAAAAAACGATCCCGGCCAAGGGTTAAAAGGAATCAAATTAATTTTTGCTGGAATACCCTTTAGAATTTGAAGCAGTTTCTTTGCATCTTCCATAGAATCGTTCACATCCTTGAGCATAACATACTCAAAAGTAATGCGACGGGAATTACTGACACCCGGATATTCACGACAAGCATCCAACAGCTCTTTCAGGGGATACTTGTTATTGATTGGCATAATCTTGCTTCTGGTCTCGTCGTCAACCGCATGAAGAGAAACTGCAAGATTTACACCTAAATCAACACCACAGCGTCGAATTTCGGGTACAACGCCAGATGTTGAAAGTGTAATGCGTCGTCTTGAGATGGTCAGCCCTTCTCCATCCATAACGATCTTCAAAGCCGCTTTTACATTTTCATAGTTATAAAGTGGTTCCCCCATTCCCATCATCACGATGTTTGTCACCCGACGTCCGGGCGCAGAGCTTGGCCACTCTTCCATGGCATCTCTGGCATGAATGATTTGGGAGACAATTTCGTTAGGGGACAGATTACGAACCAGCGGCTGCGT
>NZ_CAKZMP010000252.1 GCF_937128705.1 uncultured Kiloniella sp.
GGGAAATCCGCACAAGGCGATGAACGCCAGCTTCGGTTTTTAACCAGCCATAAGCATTATGCCCCTTGATCATGACCGTCGCGGACTTCAAACCGGCTTCTTCACCGCTACTTTCTTCCAGCCATTCAACTTTATAGCCATGTTGTTCGGACCAACGCGTGTACATGCGCAAAAGCATTTCAGCCCAATCCTGCGCCTCTGTCCCACCAGCACCAGCATTGACCTGTAGGTAACAGTCATTGGCATCGGCTTCACCAGACAGCAAGCTTTCCAGCTGCTTCTTGTCCGCCAGTTCTTTCAGGGCGAAAATCTGGCTTTCACCTTCATCAACAGAATCCTGATCACCCTCGTCATCGCCCATCTCGATCAGCAAGGTGGCTTCTTCCACATCGCTTTCGATCTTGCGCACAGCCGCAATCGACTGTTCCAGATGGGTACGCTCTTTCATCAGCGCTTGGGCAAGCTGCTGATCATTCCAGAGTTCAGGGTCTTCAGCACGAACGTTAAGTTCGTCTAATCGTCTAAGTGCGGCATCCCAGTCAAAGATGCCTCCTCAGCAGGATCAGCGACTGTTCAATATCGCTAACCGCCGCTTCGATCTCGGCGCGCATGTTTATACGGCCTCCTCATCAGCTAATTTTTAAAATAAATAGTTCGGTTTTTTCTAACCGTTTCGTCTTCTACCTGTTTCAGGCGGGTTAGTACAACCCCTCGGTTGTTAATCCATCGGTCACAGACAAAAGCGGATTGTCATTCTCTTCGCCAGCACCTGAAAAATTAGGCGATGGCACATTTTCCGGCTTGAAGGCTTCGACAATGACATTGCTATCATTCACCCCGGCAAGACGGCCTGTTTCAGCGTTAATTCTGACCAGCCTGATACCTGCCGGAACACGGAAGGGCGTTGCTGGCGCACCTTTTAAGGCCTCTTCCATAAAGGATTTGAAGATTGGCGCGGCAGCACTTGCGCCCTGTTCTCTGGCCCCCAGCGTTTTGGGGTTATCAAAGCCAACATAGGCCCCGACCGCCAAATCCGGAGAGAAACCAAGGAACCAGGCATCAAAGCTTTTGTTGGTTGTCCCCGTTTTCCCGCCAAGCGGCTTGCCAATAGATTTAATTCTGCGCCCTGTCCCACGTTGCACCACACCTTCAAGCATAGACACAACCTGATAAGCGGTTGCGGGATCAACGATCTGTTCGCGCGTATCCGGCAATGTGGGGACAGATTGGTTCTGCCACTCACCATCGCTGACACAGGGTATACAATTTCGGGAATCGTGTCTGAAAACCGTTTTCCCACGCCGATCTTGAATGCGATCAACCAGTGTTGGTTCAATCCGCTTACCGCCATTAACCAGCATGGCATAAGCCGTGGTCATCTGTAGCAAGGATGTTTCCCCGGCCCCCAACGACATGGACAACACGGGTTTCATATTGTTCTCAATACCAAAACGCCTGACATATTCGACAATTTTGTCCATGCCAACATTCTGGGCCAGACGAACTGTCATCAGGTTTCGGGATTTTTCCAAACCAACCCGCATACGGGTCGGGCCATAGAACTTTTTGGTATAGTTCGCTGGTTTCCATTTACCAAGACCTGCCCCCTGATCTAAGGAGAACGGTGCATCCTGAATAAGCGTTGCAGGGGTATAGCCATTATCCAGACCGGTGAGGTAAATAAACGGTTTAATCGCAGAACCCGGCTGTCTAATCGCCTGTGTTGCGCGGTTGAATGAACTCCGCGAAAAGGAAAAGCCACCCGACATGGCTAAAACTCTGCCCGTGTGCGGATCAATGGCGATAAGCCCACCGTTCACATCCGGAATTTGACGCAAGGCAAAAGTATTTTCGGGATAGTCATTTCCTTTTGGTGTTTTGCTAACACCCTCAACAAGAACGACATCCCCTAGTGATAACACATGCCCCGGCGTACTCGGCACGCCGCCAAAACGCTGATTCTTGAGCCACTTACGCGCCCATTTCAACTCGCTCATGGGAATAGTGCCACGGGTGCCGTCAACAAGACCGATGGAAACGGATTTTTTACCAACTTCCAAAACCGCAGCAAGCTGCCAAGGCTCTGCCCCCTTGGGTGTGGGGATCGCTTCCAGCTGTATTTTCCATCCGTCCGGCGATTCCGGATCATAAGTCGCAACCGGACCTCGCCACCCATGACGGCGATCGTATTCAATCAATCCATCGCGCAAACTTTTCTGCGCAATCTTTTGCAGCCTTGGCTGCAACGTCGTGCGAACAGACAACCCGCCTTCGTAAAGCCCGTCTTCCCCATAAAGGTCGATCAACTCACGGCGCACTTCTTCTGAAAAATAAGGTGCGTCAATAACTTCGGTTCGATCCCGCTTGATCACCTTTAACGGGGATTGCCATGCAGTTTCAGCTTCGACCTGGGTAATCTTGCCGTTTTCAAGCATACGCCCGATAACCCAGTTACGCCGCGCGAGGGCTGCGCCGTGACGACGTACAGGGTGATAGTTGGACGGTGCTTTTGGTAGTGCAGCCAGATAGGCCGCTTCTGCAATTGTTAACTCATCAAGGGATTTGTTGAAATAGTTCAACGAAGCCGCCGCGACACCATAAGATCGATAGCCAAGAAAGATCTCGTTCAGATACAAATCCAGAATACGCTCTTTTTCAAAAGCATGTTCAATTCGATAGGTCAGGATTGCTTCTTTGATTTTACGTTCATAAGAAACTTCGTTGGTCAGCAAAAAGTTCTTTGCGACCTGTTGCGTAATCGTCGACGCACCGATCAACCGTTTGCCTGACCCAATGTTTTTGATGTTGGTCAGCATGGCACGGGCAAGCGAGAAATAATTCAACCCACCGTGGGTATAAAAGTCTTTATCTTCCGCAGAAAGAAAGGCGTCTTTAACACGGGTCGGAACCGCTGTGATAGGAACATAAATACGCTTTTCCTTGGCGTATTCTTCCATCAAACGACCATCACCCGCATGGACACGGGTTACGGTTGGCGGATCATAATCCTTAAGATCTGTATGTTCCGGCAGACCTTTGCCATATTCGTAAAAGGCATAGAGAACCACACCCCCGCCAGCAATTGCCATCACAATTCCCAGACCAAACAAATAGCCTAATATCTTAAGAAACTTCACGCCTTAAATCCTAACCAGCATCAATGCATACTCGGCAAATCTGCCTCAAAACTATGACAATCATATGGCAAAATAGACAATAGCCTGCCACACTTTTTGCCCCCACAACGTCAAATAGGAACGATCGTGGGATAAATTCTTTCCCGTTATTATAACAGAAAGCGCAGAGAAGCCAGTTATTGCGCGTTATAACTTTCCAGTTTACCGAAATATTGATCGACTGCCCGGCCAATTGCGGCCACCAATTTTTCCTTGTGCTTGTCGCTTCTCAGTAATCGCTCTTCCTGTCTGTTCGACATGTAACCAAGCTCGACCAATACAGATGGAATTATGGGTGATTTCAGCACGGCAAAACCTGCTGAGCGATGGGGACGTCCCAACAGCTTGGCTTCCCTTTTCATCTCACCAACCAAAACGTTTGCAAACTGCTTGCCTTGATTATTGGTTTCGCGTTGCGCCAGATCGATTAAAATTTTGCTGACATCTGCAGATTGTTCGCTCAAATCAAAGCCTATGATAATATCAGCTTTGTTCTCTTTTGCGGCCAAGGCTTCGGCTTCTTTATCTGACCCGTTTTCAGACAGGCTATAAACCGAGAAACCGCGAACCCGGCTCGACGGATGCTTGTTCGCGTGCAGAGAGATAAAAAGATCTCCATGGGCTTTTTGCGCGATTCCAACCCGTTGTCGAAGGGCCAAAGATGTATCCGTGTTCCGGGTCATAACAACCTTGTAACGCCCTTTACTCTCCAGAATTTTTTTCAGGCTTTGCGCATAACTCAGGGCGAGCTTCTTTTCTTGTATACCCGATACCCCAATAGCACCGGGATCAACGCCCCCATGGCCGGGATCAACAACGATGATCTTTTTTGCATTCTTCGGCTTTTTAGGCGCGGTCAAAGCGGGTGCGATCGGCGTTGCCGCCACCTGTGTTTCTTCCTTTAGCGGCGTCGCGGATGTCAGCTGACGTTTCTGTTCACCCGATGACTTATAGGTTGCCGCGGTAATACGTTTGATATCCACGACCAGTCGATGTTTATGCCCGTCTTTTGGCGGTAGCAAAAAGGCCGAGGTAATAGAAACAGGATATCGTGCATCCAGAACCACGCGACTAATATTCGGTTCAAACAAACCAAAACGGAGTGCCTGCACAGCCCCTGTTGCCCTAGGAACCTTGTTCTTAGGCACCTTCCAGTTCAATTTGGGAAGGTCAATAACAATGCGGTACGGATCAGGAAGCGTGAAAATCCGATAAGCCGGTTCTTCGGATAATTCCATCACAAAACGCGTTTTATCCGGATGCTTTCCGATTCGTATCGCATCCAGATCAGAACTCTGTGCACCCACTGTTACGAAAAGAGCAACCAAGGTCAGGAAAAGTCCCGCCAGTCTGGTACAGCTAAAAAACCTAACGTTCATGCGCTCTTTATCTCAAATATCACTGTTTAACACCAAGCTATTTTCGGTTTGATTCAAGTATGTTACTCGAAAAACATACTCAAAACAGACCCCTATTATCACGTAATTTTAAAATGAATTCAAAAAAGTGAAATTACCTTCTAGCACAGAGGGAGCGGTCCTGTTAGTCTACAGGCAGAAAATTCTACGCTGATAGTGGGACAATATCCCAACTTACAGCGTGTACTGATGCCTCAGGAGGCTCTGTTAGCCAGAAGCTACAGATTTCGGTCTTTATAAAAGACGCCCTGAGAAGCAAGTACAACAAGCCAAACTGATGGGGCAAGGTTTTACAAAAACAACTACCCCCTCAACACTTTTTAACTTAATCGAATCACCTGAATTTTATGGGTGATTCTCAAGCGAGAGCGTTCCCGTTCTAAACTACGGATACGCAGGATAAAGAAACGGTAATGAACGCTCTTGGTCATATAAATTCATCGACAATGATGTTCCGTGCGCCGCCTTTGATACGGCTTACCAAAGGCGCAGGCCGCACGCTGGAGTTACTCACGAATGGCAAAGCGTATGCTAATCGATGCCACCCACCCGGAAGAAGTCCGGGTAGTGGTACACAACGAAAACAAACTTGAAGACTTTGATTTTGAAACCCAATCCAAGAAACAATTAAAAGGAAATATCTACCTCGCTCGTGTAACCCGTGTTGAACCATCTCTCCAAGCTGCATTCGTAGAATACGGCGGAAACAGGCATGGTTTTCTTCCCTTCAGCGAAATTCATCCGGACTATTATCGTGTGCCGGTTGCCGATCGCGATAGCATCATGGCTGAAGAAGCTGTTATTGATGTTCAGGAAGAAGATGAGAGCAATACGCCACCAGCAGAAGAAGATACTTCTGATGTTTCTTCAACCTCCCTCGAGAGTGTAGAAAAGCAACAAGACGACACCATTGAAGAGATCGCCGGGGAAACCTCTGTCGATAGCATCAATGAAGACGAGTCTGACTTTGAAACGAAAACAAAGTCTCGTGTAAACCTCATGAAGCGTTACAAAATTCAAGAGGTCATCAAACGTCGTCAGGTTATTCTGGTTCAGGTCGCAAAAGAAGAGCGTGGCAACAAAGGCGCTGCGCTAACCACATACCTGTCACTTGCTGGTAGATATTCGGTTCTGATGCCCAACACCAACAAAGGTGGCGGGATTAGCCGTAAAATCAGCAATCCAAATGACCGTAAACGTCTAAAAGATATTCTTTCCGAATTGAAAATCCCCGAAGGGATTGCTGTGATCGTTCGTACTGCTGGTAGCCAGCGTACGAAAATGGAAATCAAACGCGATTACGAATACCTTATTCGCCTTTGGAATGAAATTCGCGAAAACACGCTAAAATCCGAAGCGCCAAACCTGATTTACGAAGAAGCGAACCTGATTAAACGGGCGATGCGCGATCTCTATACCAGTGATATGGAAGAGATTTTGGTCGAAGGTGACCGCGGATACAAAATGGCCAAAAGCTGTATGCGATCTTTGATGCCAAGCCATGCCAAGAAGGTTAAGCACTACAAAGGCATGCAGGTTCCGCTCTACCACCGTTTTCAGGTAGAGACACAGATTGATGCCATGCATAACCCGATTGTACAGCTAAAATCAGGCGGATATCTGGTTATCAACCCAACCGAAGCGTTGGTGGCCGTCGATGTTAACTCTGGCCGTGCAACCAAAGAACGTCATATCGAAGAAACTGCTTTCAAAACCAACCAGGAAGCAGCCGATGAAGTCGCACGACAGGTACGCCTGCGTGATCTGGCCGGACTTCTGGTTATTGACTTCATCGATATGGATGACCAAAAACACAACCGCGAAGTTGAACGGCGTCTAAAAGACGCCATGCAAGCAGATCGGGCACGTATCCAGTTGGGGCGGATCAGCCCCTTTGGATTGCTGGAAATGTCCCGCCAACGGTTGCGCCCAAGCATTGTTGAAAATTCAACTGTAGTTTGCCCGCACTGTGACGGAATAGGAACAGTCAGAACCACAGAATCTGCTGCGCTTCATGCGCTTCGTGCGCTGGAAGAAGATGGCATTCGTAAAGGCAGCGGCAAAATTGCGCTCTACGTTCCGACCGAAGTTGCACTTTACATTCTGAATCAAAAACGTTCACGTCTGATAGACATTGAACAACGATATAACTTTGCCGTTGATATCAATGCTGATGACAGTATCGTCATTCCGAACTTCCGTTTGGAACGACTGGTTGCAAATAACGACGGACCAGTTGATGAAATCATGCCGCTTGAGCCTGTAAAATCAACACAGGTAAAATCGACAAGAAAGCTTGATGAAGAGCGTTCGGAACGCCCAGAACGTAATAATAACGACCGTCAAGATGGAGACCTTAAGCGTCGCCGTCGCCGTCGCCGCCGTAAAGACCGCCCTGAATCCTCGGATGCTGACGGCGAAGTTAATCTGGATTCAAGCCTCGACGCTGCCCAGACGGATAGCCAGACCGCTGATAGCGATCAGGATACCGTACGTAACGAGGACGGATTTGACGATGATGGACGTCCACGCAAGCGCCGTCGCCGCGGGAAACGTGGTGGACGCAGAAGAACCAGACGTCCTGAGGGTGAAGAAGAACTGCAAGACGGATCTGAAGCCCAGGAAAATGCGGGTGCTGTAGAATCTGACACCAGTCAGGATACAGAGAACACGTCCGAGGTTAGCGCAGAAGCAACAAACGAAGCTACTGCTTCTACCGAAGACAAAACATCTGATGACGAAAAACCAAAACGTCGTCGCGGTCCTCGTCGCAGAAAACCCACATCAACGGATACATCTGCAAAAGAAGATGCCCCGCAAGACAGTGTAGCCACATCAGAACACTCTGCATCTGCTGATACAGCATCTTCTGGCATGGACGACAGCGAAAACACTTCTTCTGACGAAGCACAGCCAGCTTCCAATGCTGAAGAAAAGCCAAAGAAGCCTCGTGCGCCACGCAAACGGGCGACAACGACAAGGCGCCCTCGCAAGAAAGTCGAAGCTGAAGCCGCAGATACGCCAGTAGAGACAACAGCAGATACAGCAACTGAAGTGACACCGGAACCAACCGCTGCCGCAGAAGAAAAAGAGACTGTTGCTGCCGCCGCTGCTGTAAAATCAGAAAAGACATCAGAGGACGCGCCAAAGGCTAAACCACGAACCCGGGCAAAAGCCGCAACAAAAACTGGACGTCCCGTTGGACGCCCTAGAAAGAAAGCAGCTCCGGCAACCAAGGCAATGACAGAAAAGACAACCACATCTTCTTCTAAAGTCAAAACCATTCCGATTGAAACACCCGCTTCAAAGCCGGAAACCAAGTCGGAGCCTAAAGCTTCAGCCCCCCAACCTGTAGCCGAAGTTGCCGCGAAAAGCCCCTCCGCTAAAGCGGAGACTGCCGCACCGGCTCAACCCTCTGGCCCCAAGAAAAAAGGCTGGTGGAGCAGAATAACTGGAAACTAATCCCAGTTAGACCTAAAACAAAAAAAGCCCCGGATTGATTGATCCGGGGCTTTTTCTTTTCTGGTTATTTTCTGATCGTTTCAGGTAACCCAACAAACAGCTTATCGCCAGCTTTTAAGGCGCTTCACTGCTTCAAGCATTGTCTGTTCCGTCCCAGCAAAAGAGAACCGCATAAAGTGGGTTCCATTAAAAGGATCAAAATCAACACCTGGCGTTGCTGCAATACCTGTTTCAGCCAAAAGGCGTGAACAGAAAGACTGACTGTCATTAGTACGATTGCTAATATCGGCATAGATGTAGAACCCGCCGTCAGCGGGTGCCAAATTATCAAAACCGACGCTTGGAAGCTCGTTCAGCAATATTTCCCGATTACGAGCGTACTGCGCCACGTAACTCTCAAGAACATCATAACACTTAAAGACTGCGGCACCCGCTATTTGAGAAAGTGTCGGCGGGGATATAAAGAAATTCTGAGCAAGACATTCCTCTGCACGCAACATGTCTTCGGGTAGGATCATCCACCCCAGCCGCCATCCTGTCATAGAGAAATACTTGGAAAAGGAGTTGATGATAAATGCATCATCGGTGAATTTCAGAGCTGTCGTTTCCTGCGTGCCATAACTAATACCGTGATATATCTCATCAGAAATCAACCGGACCTCATTCGCATCACAGTAATCTATAATACTTTTCAAAGCCTCTTCACTCAGCATTGTACCTGCCGGATTAGATGGGCTGGCAATGATAACACCATCCAATTCGCCTTGCGCTGCCAACAGCTCGGCCGTTGGCTGAAAGCGTTCTTTCGGACCAACCTCAATCAGGACAGGTTCGATGTCCAGCGCGACGAGTATATTACGGTATGCAGGATATCCCGGTGCTGCTAATGCAACCCGGTCGCCGGGGTTAAACGCAGCAAGAAAAGACAACAGGAAACCCGCCGAAGATCCCGTCGTCACCATGACACGCCTGGGATCAACCTTTTGCTTGTACAGATGCATATAGTGATCTGCAATTCCCTGTCGTAACTCGGGAATCCCCATCGCATCTGTATAACCAATCATCTCAGTATCCAGGGCTGATTTGACTGTCTCAAGAACATAATCAGGGGCTGGTGTTGCTGGCTGACCAAGAGAAAGATGAAGAATGTCTTCACCCGCCGCAGCCCGTTCATTTGCTGCGCGTAAAACATCCATCACGATAAAGGGGGGAATATCCCCCCTGTTCGAAAGCTTCAATGCCATACTTCTGTCCTATCGTGCCAAACGGCTCAAGCCATACCCGCGTTTATCCGCGGCAGAACTACAGGTTTCAGGATTAAACTTTAAACTTTTTGCACAATGGCTAGAATTAACACGGCCAAATTCCGGGGCTGGTCTTGCATCATGACCTTTGCTTTTAAGGCTTTCAATGATGTCACTTGGACTATCTTTCTCGTAAAACACAACATCCGGCTTACCGCTATGGTGTAATCGGGCAGACGACTCAGCTTCCCTTAGCGCGACGTCCCCCAACAAGGTATCCGCCATGACTTTCCCCAATGCAGAGGCACTGACAGCCCCACCCGCGGATGTCCCGGCATATCGGGAAAAAGTGGTTGGATCATTTGCAACAACAACACTAACAACAGTATCCAGGCCATCCGCAGAAGACCGAGGTGGTGCGGGCAAAACAACACCCATGTCCTGAAGCATGCGGCCGGAACCGAACAGGCCGTTCAATGTAAAGCTACAGGCAATAGCATTGTTATATTTATCAATAACAGAGAAACCAGCTGCATAGGGATTTCCAGACGCAGCTATTGGCTGGAATGGCAATGCAGATACTGGTGTCGACTTACCTGAACTATAGCTTTCAAATACATTTTCCAGCGCTTCTTCACCAAGGGCTGCCTCTACGGGAATTTGTCCCGAGGCTACACCAGCACGCACAACATGAGCTCTTTTCAATGCTTCGACAAACATGTGCGCTCTCTCACCTTGAGAAGCCTCACCGTAGTTATCGCTCACATGCAGTTGCCCCAATAGGTTTGCCGTCACAAGCGCACTACCGGAATAGTCACCAGAGAAATAGGCCAGATCATCTTTGACCTGTACGGTAAGTGGCTCTTCAAAAGTTGGTAGGTAATTTCGAATTTCATCACTGGTTAAGGGCAGACCTGCGTTTGTTGACGCCTCGGCATAGCGTCTGGTCAACGCCCCGGCATACAAATATCCTGCCCCCTGAGCTCTCAATCCTCCAAGAAGTCCTGACAATTCAGCTTGAACAAGTTTATCGCCCTCGCGCGGCAGCTTGCCATCTTCGCGTGCAAACTTACTCAAAAGTTCTGCATTAACCCCAAGTCGTTGATTAGCAAGGGCCAGATCATAAGCAAAGGAACGGCTAACAGGGTTTCCAAAGCGTGCCAGATTCTCTCCGTATGCAACAAGCTGCTGCCAACGAACAGAACCGTATTTAGCATGTAGCGCTGCCATTACACGGGGCGCTTTTGGAATAACGCCACCAG
>NZ_CAKZMP010000253.1 GCF_937128705.1 uncultured Kiloniella sp.
ATTACAAAGGTTTTTCCTTTGACCAGACAGCAGCTAAGGCCTTACTTGCTGAAGCAGGACACGCAGATGGTTTTACAACAGAGCTTTATGTTGCAAATACAGATCCTCAGCCTCGTATTGCACAGGCAATTCAGCAAGACCTCGCCGCAATTGGTATCAAGGCTGAAATTAAATCCCTTGCGCAGAGTAATGTGATTGCTGCAGGTGGTGAAGAAGATCAAGCCCCAATGATCTGGTCAGGTGGTATGGCATGGATTGCCGATTTCCCTGATCCATCCAACTTCTATGGCCCTATTTTAGGGTGTAGTGGTGCCGTACAGGGTGGCTGGAACTGGTCATGGTATTGTAATCCAAAGCTAGACAAGTTGGCGATTGAAGCTGATTCCATGACAGATCCAGCCGATGCAGCCAAACGCGAAGCCGCATGGAAAAAAATCTTCACCAGTATTCAAGACGAAGCACCATGGGTTCCAATCTTTAACGAGCAACGTTTCACAATTCGTTCAGAACGGCTGGATGGCCCGGACGGTATTTTTGTCGATCCTGTGCACATTCCTGTTCATTACGACACTGTGTTTGTGAAGGATGGAATGTAAGTATGTGCAAAGCATGTGATTATACAATCCACGCTGCACAGCATCACTTCGGGTGGGATAATTCATTCTCACCCGTTGAGACTGTCGCACCCGGATCAACATTGGAATTTGAATGTCTGGATTCATCCGCGGGACAATTGAACCCTGAATCTACTGTAGAAGATGTAAAAACACTGGATTTTGGGAAAGTTAACCCCGTCAACGGCCCAATCTTTATTGACGGCGCCAAACCAGGCGATGTCATCAAGGTATCCATAGAGGAATTCAAGCCCTCAGGCTTTGGATGGACCGCAAATATTCCCGGTTTCGGGTTACTCGCTGACAGATTTGAAGATCCCGCTCTTCACATCTGGAGCTATGATAAGGATGCACTTGGTACATCCGCATTTGGACCCGGCGGAAAAGTTCCCTTAAAACCCTTTGCAGGAACTATTGGTTTGGCACCTGCCGAAGCGGGTTTGCACTCTGTTGTGCCCCCACGACGTGTAGGCGGGAATATCGACATTCGGGATCTGGCTGCAGGTACGGAACTTTATCTTCCCGTTGAAGTCGCCGGGGGTTTATTTTCAATCGGTGACACCCACGCAGCCCAAGGAGACGGTGAAGTATGCGGGACTGCCATTGAAAGCCCGATGAACACGGTCGTAACTCTTGACCTCATTAAAAATGAAAAGCTAGAGACACCCCGTTTTACAACACCGGGACCTGTAACAAATCATCTTGATAGTAAGGGATACGAAGTCACAACAGGTGTTGGTGATGATCTTATGGAAGGTGCCCGCGGAGCAGTCAGCCGCATGGTTGATCTGCTTAGTAAGCGCTATAACATGAAAGCCGTTGATGCCTATATGCTCTGTTCCGTTTGCGGAGATCTCAGAATAAGCGAGATTGTCGATCAACCGAACTGGATCGTCTCTTTCTACTTCCCACGTCTGGTTTTAGAGTAATCTATGTCCCAAACCCAAAGCCGTTTGCCTGTTCTGGAGGTTCGCAATCTGATC
>NZ_CAKZMP010000254.1 GCF_937128705.1 uncultured Kiloniella sp.
CAGCGTTCTGGCGGCCGTCACCCCTGCTATTCCGGCCCCGACAATAATGACATCAGGGTTTGTCACGGTCATAGTTTCACCCCAAGCTTATGCTCAAACTGTTGACGACCTAAAGCCGTTAGCTTGATAATTCTGCGATGTTTGGTTCGCTCTATCCACTTCGACCTAAAAGCCAGTTCCGATATCGCAGCCCCCAATGCCCCGGCCACATGGGGCTTTCGCTCACTCCAATCCAGACATTGCGGCGCAAATTGGCGGCGTGTTTTCCGTAAGTCCTCTAGATCAATGCCCAGTTGATCAAAGAAGTTTTCACCCTTTTTCGTCACATCATAGTGGCGGTCATCTTCGATCAGATACCCCAGATCAACCAACGCTGTCGTTATTGAAACGCCTAATTCACCCGCTATATGGTCATAACACAGCCGTGCGCATCTGGCCTGTTTCTGTTCTACTGATACTTGCCGGATGGGTACGGGCTTATGACGAACCAGATGTATCAGCGGTTCCAACGCTTCGGCAACTTCGTCCCCAGCCAGTTTATAATACCGATGGCGTCCGTGTTTTTCACAAAGCAGTAAGCCACCAGAAACAAGCTTGGACAGATGTTCACTTGCCGTTGCAGCAGAAACACCCGCAGCTTGCGATAACTCTGTCGCTGTCAAGGCGCGCCCGTCAAAAAGCAGCGCCAACATTGCCGATCGTGCTGGCGATCCGATCAACGCCCCGATAGAGGCCATAGAAGGTTCCACATCCATATTTCGGTTTTATCCAAAACATATCGACAAAGCAAGTGATATGGTGTTTACATTAAACAACCATCGCGTAGAAAAGCCCCCACCTATGACAACTCAAAACACGTCAGAAGCAACGACTTCAAAGCCCCGGACCATTGCCAATCAATACACCGGAAAAGCAGACAACAGCGGCGCAGTAGATCAGGAAAATACCGCTCGTATTAAAAGGGGCATTCTTCTTGTTGTTTTATCCGCTACCCTTTTCAGTTTGGCTGGTATTTTCACCAAAAGTATTCAGGCAGAAACGTGGTCTATCATCGCGTGGCGCGGTATTTTCGCAGCTCTTTTTCTCTTTCTCTGGATCGGCTATCAAAAAAGCTTTACCCGCAGCTTCCTGCGAATGGGCCGAAGCGGGCTTTCGGTCGCCATAATCGGTGCACTGGGAACAGCAGCTTTTCTATCCGCATTCAAGCTAACTTCTGTCGCCAATGTTTCCCTGATCTATGCCGCCGCCCCTTTACTCGCAGCTATCATTGCGTGGATATGGCTCAAAGAAAGAATTACCAAGCCTGTTGCGTGGGGGTGCTTGGGTGCTATTACCGGGGTTCTGATTGTGGTCAGCGGGTCGCTAGGACAAATAAATTTAGAAGGTGACCTGCTTGCCCTTGTCATGACCTGCTCACTTGCTCTGATTATGGTGATTTATCGCCGCTATCCCGATACGCCATCCGCCGGACCAACAGCCTTGTCGTCGTTATTGTTAATTCCCGTATGCTTTTATTTTGGGTCCCCCCAGCACATTGATTTTTCAGAACTGCTTTTGCTTGCCGTTTTTGGGTTAATCTTTGCAATTGCGGCTATTTCCTTAACCGAGGGCGCCAAGCTAATTCCATCGGGTCAAGCCGCACTTGTCAGTTCTCTGGAAACGCCTATTGCCCCCTTGCTTGCCTGGTTTATTCTTTCCGAAATCCCGACTTTACAGGCTATTATTGGTGGCATCATTATCATGATTGCCGTGATTTACAGCCAGAAAGCACGCTGTCAGTGATTTTTCCAAAGCTCAAAAGCAGTGCCAAGGCTAAAGTTAAATTATTAACTCCGGATCAATCATCAAAAAGGCAGAGATCACTTTCTGCTGAAAAGGTCTTTGCTAAGAAATCAATAAAGACCCTTACCTTGGGTGCAAGGTTTCTGGTACCGTTATATATAGCATTTATATTCAAATCGAAGGCATTGTACTCGTTCAGTAGCGGTATCAATCGGCCAGCCTTGATATCAGGCATCACGATAAAGCCCGGACAGAATGCGATCCCATTACCATTAAGGGCAAATTCTCTTGCTGAACGGGCTGAATTCACCGCCAGCGCCCCATTCACTGTTATGCTGGTACGTTGTCGATTAACAATAAAGGGCCAACTTTTTCCCGGACGAAAATTTGTATCAATAATACAGTCTAACCCTTTTAAATCATTAGGATGAACAGGTGTCCCCTTTTGTTTCAAATAGTCAGGAGAGGCACAAAGTATCATCGGAGAAGGCGCCAGCTTCTTTGCAATAAGCCCGGAGCTTTCTAAATCTCCTATACGGATAGCAAGGTCGAAACCTTCATCTACCAAGTCGACACCTCCGCCGAAACCTCCACAGTCTCCACATACAACTGGGAAAACCGCGCCCTACAACCCGTCTCGTGGACCTTTGGCCCCGAACAAGACCTCCTCTTGCGCGGAAACGTACAGCTCAGCCAAACCAACATCCTCGGCGTCACCACGCGCATCAAAAAAGATGGCACGCTCGTCTGGGAACAACCCGACTCCGCGTTCTCCG
>NZ_CAKZMP010000255.1 GCF_937128705.1 uncultured Kiloniella sp.
ATCCGGGGATTACCCGGATGGGCAAGCAGGTAATCAAGGAAATGAACCGTGTTGGCCTAGTGGTTGATATGTCTCATTCTGCGGAACGTTCAACACTTGAAGCTATTGAAATTTCCGAGCGTCCGATTGCAATTACCCATGCCAATCCAAACTTCTGGCACCCGGCATTGCGTAATAAATCTGATACGGTTTTGAAAGCATTGGCACAATCTGGCGGCATGATCGGGTTTTCACTCTATCCTCATCATCTCAAAGGCAAGAGTGACTGCACACTAAAAGGTTTCTGTACGATGATCGCAAAAACGGCCGAAATGATCGGTGTTGAAAGCATCGGTATCGGCAGTGATCTTTGTCAGGACCAACCGGACTCTATTGTTGAATGGATGCGTGTTGGCCGATGGACCAAGACAATCGATTACGGAGAGGGATCAGCGTCCAACCCCGGTTTTCCTGAAATGCCAGACTGGTTCAGAGATAACAGAGATTTCCCCAACCTTGCGGCGGGGTTGCGGGATGTTGGTTTTTCACAAGAAGAAACAGCACGGATTATGGGAATGAACTGGTTTTCATTCTACGAAAACTCGTTTGGCCCTCAACAGCCTTAAGAGGCAACAGGTCTAATAATTGACCATTAGTACAGTGGGAAGAGGATAACCAATGGGGATAACATTGGAACCGTTCGCGCTGCTTGATTATGATACTTAGGGAGTAACTTAGATGGCGTATACGTCAACAACTGGAGACAGTGTTCTCAAAGGGGTGAATATCCCTCTTTTTGCTGTTACCGGCGGCTTTATTGCGGCGTTTTGCGGCTTGGCACTGATTGATGTTGATCTTTTAAAAGATTTGGTCAATGCGGGTTTTGGCTGGTCAGTACAGATTTTTGGTGCCTATTGGCAGGTATTGCTTTTGCTCACGTTTGTTATTGGTCTTTTTATGGCCTTTAGTGGGCGTGGTTCTGTTGTTCTTGGAAAAATGGATAAGCCAGAGTTTACCATTTTTCAATGGGGTGCCATGATTATGTGTACCTTGCTAGCTGGCGGCGGTGTTTTTTGGGCCGCGGGTGAGCCAATGGCACATTTTCTTTCCCCTCCACCTCTATTCGGTGTCGAAGCGAAAACTCCTGAAGCTGCATATCCTGCATTGGCACAGGCCTTTATGCACTGGGGCTTCTTGGCATGGGCAATTTTGGGAGCTTTAACCTCTGTCGTCTTGATGTATTATCATTACGAGAAGGGCTTGCCACTTGCTCCGCGCACGCTGCTTTATCCGGTTTTTAAAGAACGTGCTCTTAAAGGACCAATAGGTCTTATTGCTGATGCATCTTGTATTATCGCAGTTGTTGCCGGAACTGTTGGTCCAATTGGTTTCCTTGGTCTGCAGGTTAGTTATGGTCTTCAGGATCTCTTTGGCCTTTCAGATGGATTTACCTCTCAGGCTGTGGTGATTGCGGTGCTTGTTGGGATCTATACGGTATCTGCTGTTACAGGTGTCAACAAAGGTATTCAAATTCTCAGCCGATTTAATGTCATCTTGGCATGTGCGCTGTTGATCTTCATGTTCTTGTTTGGACCGACTGCTTTTATCGTTGATAGTTTTGTTCATAGTTTCGGCGTTTATGTTGACAAGTTTATCCCGATGGCAATGTTCCGTGCTGAAAGTGGATGGCTTGGCTGGTGGACCGTTTTCTTCTGGGGCTGGTTCCTAGGATATGGTCCGCTGATGGCAATGTTTATTGCCCGTGTGTCTCGTGGACGGTCTATTCGTCAGATCGTAATCATGCTGTCAATCGTTGCACCAATCGTGACCTGTTTCTGGTTCACCATCGTGGGTGGTTCAGGCATTGCTTTCGAAATTGCTAACCCTGGTTCTGTTTCTGGGGCATTTGAAGGCTTTAATCTGCCTGCGGCATTGTTGGCGATTACCAAACAGCTTCCTGCCGGGTTCCTGATCTCTGTTCTGTTCCTTATCCTGACGACTGTTTTTGTCGCAACAACGGGTGATTCAATGACCTATTGTATCTCTGTTGCGATGTCAGATAGCGATACACCAAGCACATCTGTTCGTGTGTTCTGGGGTATTGCAATGGGCGTTATGGCAATCATCTTGATCTCGTTGGGATCAGGGGGTGTTAGTGCGCTGCAATCCTTTATTGTTGTAACGGCAGTTCCAGTTTCACTGGTGCTATTACCGTCTTTGTGGGCAGCACCACAGATTGCAGGTATTCTGGAAAAACGTGATCGGGAAAGCACAACACCGATTACAGCAGAAGCCTAGGTCGTTTTGTCATGAATTCAGGGAAGATAAGGTTTCTTCCCTGAATAACTATAGCGTTCATTGGAGGTTTGTGTGACTTCGCAACTACATAGCACAAATTCAATTTCACTCCGACCGCCTCAACAGGTCATGAAACTGGATCGTCTGGGCTCTTTCCATCAAACGAGATTGAGCTTTATGCGCGCTGTTATGCGTCGCTTGAAGCGTGATAACTGGACCTTTGAATGTCCGATCTGGCGTATTAATGAACAGGGTGAAGGCGTTGCCGTTTATGTGGCAAAGGGGCCTGAACGCAGCTATAGCATGGTTTGTTTTGCCCATGATCTTGATCCAGCAAAGCGGTCTGATCGTGTTATTGCCGAAGCCTGGGACACCACTTTTGCTCTTTATGACGGTGTGATCGGTGAAGATGATATCGAGCGTCTGTCGCAGAATGTCCCGAAACAGGAAGCTGGACGGTGTCTGGAGAGCGAGCTTGTTCTCTCGCGAGCAAATAAAAGCGTCCGTTTGTTTGAATATGTCGTCAGCGAACTTGCTGCGGGCAGACAGCCAGATCAAACTGAGTTGAATAAAGTTGGTTATCTGATGCGCACAACCGCGGTCTATGGCAATGGTAAATTCGGCATTGCTGATCGTACCAGAATACAAAGTCGACCTGGGCTTAGTGGCCCGTTTCAAGCCGAGATGCTAACCGTCTGGCTGATCAGAAACTTCACCCATGATCTGGTGGAGCATGTTGCGCAGGCGATGGCGCCTGAAAAAGCCGTGAAGTTGAACAAGCGGCTCAAACGGCATTTGGGAATTGGCAATTCGACAGGTTTGGGCATGGCGCCGTTCTTGGTCAGCCATCCTATCTTGTTGAACAATTGGATGATGGTGCGCGAAACGGCCTTGGCCCGCGTTTGCGCGATTGAAAAGGCAAGCAAGGCTAGTGTTGAACGAACCGTTCAGTTGATCAAGCGGGTAAGCGCACATCTAGAACAGTGGAAAGTTCCTGACACGCAGCAGGCTGACCGCGTATCAATTCTCAAGCAGGAATGGCAAGAACTCACTGCGCTTTGCTCGCCTGAATTTCTTGAAGATTTGTCACCGTTCAGCCGATTGATTGAGGCGTCAGGACAATGGTCGCTTGAAGCCCAGGAACTGGTGGTCGCTTTGGTTCTTGAGCCGCATGGTGAACTGGTGGATGGCCTGACAGATTGCATGGCTAGTGATTTATCGCCGCGCCTTGACCCTGCCATGTCGGTTGCCGGCCTAGAGGAAATTATCAACGAATCCTACCAATGGGCGCTTGATCTGGCTGTCGATAAGCCAGCTAATTGCAAACAGTTCTGGTATGTTTCAGAGGAAAAACTGGAACCGCGTTTGGGTGATCGCTTCGATGAAGCCGGTGCAGAACTGGAGCTTCCTCACGACATTGCCAGACAGGTTCAAGCACTTTGTGCAGACATCGCCAAATTCGACCGTCAAAAATGCACTGCAGAATTCTTGATGCGCTTTCCTCAACATCGTCATATCGTTCGCCGCATCCAGACAGTTGCGAAATTTCCTTACGCTGAAATCCGCGATAATCTGGTCGGAGAAAAATGTCTGCCAATCGACATGCTAAGATGCAAATTATCATTTTTCGGAGCGTCCAAGTTCGATCCAAAGTCTGATCGGTGGACACGCATTACCATGTTTCAAGGTGCAGCCCTTCCAGACGATATTCTGGATACTTCAAAAGATGCTGATGATTGGTGGTTGCCCGTTTTGGAAACGGCCTGATGCTGCGCTCGCTCAATGAAGTCTATTCCGAACTGAGAAAAGCAGCGCTTGGGGCAGGGTTCCCAACGGGGCATGCCGAAGATATAGCACATTCCGGCGCTGCCCTGATTGCGCTCGGCGAAGATGGGGCAAGCGCGGTGCTTCAGGCATTGAATTCTGGTTATGTCAATTCACCCGAGGTTCC
>NZ_CAKZMP010000256.1 GCF_937128705.1 uncultured Kiloniella sp.
GGGGATCTTCGACAGGTTGATAAATCATGCTGTGAATAGTCTGAGCGTTTTCAGCCCCTTTTTTGTGCATGACATGTGCTGCTTTTCCGGTATAGGCCCCAGTTAGGATATTTTTAATTTTATACCTTTCTTTAAGCCTATTTATAGCTTCTTCGGTAATTGTGGTTTTTCCAGTTCCAGCATATCCAGCAAGGTAAAATTCTTGTTTTTCTGTTTCACCAAACCAAATCAAAATATTTAAAACTGCTTTTTCCTGTGTTCCTGTGAGTGTTATCATTCCTTTTCCCCATCCCTTTTGTTTGCTTGATACCATTCCTCAAAATGGCCTTCTTTTTGCTCCCTGTCGTACCACCATCTAGGCAGTCGATCATAAGAACATTCCATCATCATTTCCCAATTCAAACGGGCCTGTGTTTTGTCATCCTCCATTGTAGTAACCCCCTTTGTTAAGTTTCTCATTGAAGCGCCGGGCGTTCTTTTCCGCTGACTTTGACATGCCATCAATCAGTTCACTGTGTTCATTCAACATCGGGAAAAGAGTTTCACAGGCCTTAGCAAAATCACTGTTGCTATCAAGAACAATAATTTCTCGTTCCAAAAGATCATTTAGCCAGTAGATAATTGTCAGAAAGACAACCATGACTGGGCGATTTTCAAAGCTGCTTAACAGTTCTTTTTGAATACGATTTATTCGCTTCGCCACTTTGGCCTTCTTTATTGGGTCTAGCCCTTCAAGTGGCTGGTAACAGGCATTTTCTAATTGAGTTAAAATCTCGCTATCATCGCCGTTCCATTCTTCGGCGCATCGTTGGGCCGGACGTATCAGAAGCCTTGCAGGTAAAGCTAGTTCTACTCGCTGACGGTCAGAGAGGTAAGGCATGATTACCTCCCGTTTTCTTCGTCCTAGCTTTGAATATGTGTTTGGCCCATGCATGTGGGTTGTTCATTCCACGTCGACGGCCCAGTTCGACAAGTTCAGATAGTGTCTGTGCTTGTGCTTGTTCCCGTTTTCGCTGGAATTTAAGCGCTTGCTTATCCACTTCGACAAGATCGCCATCGACCTGTTCTAGCTTACTGGCCTCTTTAACGGCTGATTTTCCGCAATTTGGGCATTGAGATTGTGCCGCTGGATAACATGCGTAACAATTTAAACATTGCCTGACGGGTGGGCCTTGGTCGCCATTTTCGGCTAGACGTTTCTTTTTACCTTCCAGTGACCACTGCCTTTCATCTTCAGGCAGGCCCAAGCGTAAACTGTTCCCCACGTGGTCTATGATGTATGCGTAATTTTTGCCTTCATATGGCCTTAGAACACGCCCACATTGCTGTAAGTGTAATGAAAGTGATTTTGTTGGGCGAAGTAGTAAGGCAGCAGTAACAACTGGAACATCTGTACCTTCGCTGATGATGTCGCAAGAGGTAAGTATATCCATATGCCCAGTCGCCAAGGCTTCAATTGCATTACGTCTGGCGTGATCATGCATTCCACCATCGACGCACATGGCCCGATAACCTGCAGCCTTAAAGTTTTCTGCGACATGTTTGGCATGATCCACAGATGCACAGAAAGCTATTGCGGGTTGTCCAGGGCATAGCTTGTTATAATGGCTGATCACATCACCAGTGATTGATGGCTTATCCAATCGTTCCGCTGAATCAGAGTTGTGAAAATCCCCGCCACGGGTTCTGATGCCAGTTATTTCAAATTGCATAGGTGGTGCAAAGACACGGGTAGGGGCTAAAAATCCATCATCCATAAGTGATTGGACTGATGGCCCCATAACCAGTGAAGTAAAGCAGCCACCAGAATCAACGCCAAGGCCTTTACCATCCAATCTTTCTGGTGTTGCTGTAACGCCAAGTAACTTAGCCTTTGGCATATATTCAATAACTTTTGACCATTGACCTGCAACTGCGTGGTGGGCCTCGTCGATCATTAGGAAGTCAAAAGGCCTAACGGTGTTAAACCGCCTTACTAAGGTTTGCACTGAACAAACCATCACCTTTGCATCGCTGTTATAAAACGATCTTCCTAGATGTTTTATTTGGTTTTTGATCGTAGCTGATGTGACAGATTGCGATGCTACAAGGCCATGAAATATGCCCATCTTGGCAAGAGCCATTGATGTCTGTGATACGAGTTCCTGTCGATGCACAATAACACCAACGCGGTTGCCTTTTTTCGCAGCACCATTTGCCATGTAGGAAATACAAACTGTTTTCCCCATACCAGTAGGTGCAACGCCCAGCGGTGCAGTACTGCCATGGCTGTAGTGTGAAGCAAGCTCTGATATGAACTGCTTTTGATTTGTTCTTAATTCCATTATTCCCATCCCTTTTCCCATCCCAGTATCGTCGGCAAAGTTCGGGATGGGAGTTGAACCGGTCAGTGGGGCGACCCTTGAGAGTTATCAAGATGCCGACGATTTACCGATTAACGGTGAATTTACCGATTCGGTCAAGTGGGAAATAAAATAAAAAATTAAAAGCACTCCATATCTTGCGTAATTAATGAAAATTAACCACCACTACCAGTGGTTGTTGCTCAAACGGTAAAACTAACTTTACGTAGATACCGAAAATAGGTAAATTAATAGGTATAAACGGCAGAACCAGTGGGGAATTATGATGTCGGAACTATCAAATCTTGCAAAAGTTGTTAGACAACGTATGGCTGATTTGGGCATACCATCTTATGTAGAGTTAGAAAAAAGATGCGAATTTAAGAGCGATGTAATTCGTAATTTGATGAATGGCAGGACGAAATCGATTCGTTCTCATCGTATAAATAAATTAGCTGAAGTATTAAAAGTCGATCCCTCTTTATTGTCTGATGACAAGATGAAGGAAACCAGCAAACGTTCAATCAGTTATGATAATTTAGCGACTACGGGGGACTTTGCTAGAGTTGCCTCAATGCCAGGTGATACAACGCATTCCTATGTATTTCCTAAGTCATGGTTTACTTTAAAGGGCATTAATCCAGATGGATTGAAAGCCATGAAGGCAAGCGGTGATTCAATGGTTTCAGTCATAAATGATGATGACATTGTATTGATTGATGTTAGCGATAAAGAACTTGCAGATGGACGTGTTCTTGCAGTCAAAATGTCTTCTGGAATTGTTATTAAAAAAATATTTGTTACCAAAAATGGTTATGAAGCCAGAGCGGAGAATCCTAAATATCCGGCTTGGGAAATAAAAAATTCTGACTTAAATGAATTAGAAATAATCGGGCGCGTTGTGGCGCGTTTCGGTACTTTGTAGCTTAATTATCCCTCCTAGTTTTACGATTTAAATACCGCCAATTAACAACTGGCGGTATTTTTTGTATTGCGAATCGGTAAATTTACCGTTTAGTATCGGTGAAACGGTATTTTGGTTCAGGGATGGGAAAAATGAAGCCAATAAACACAGCACCTATTCGGCGCAAAAATCTAATCCAGAAGTATTTTATCTACCCAATTCGCCAACAGATCCGTTGGTTAAAAACAATTTGGTGGATGAACTGATGGCTGTCACGAATAACACTCTGAAATTCCATACACTATCTGGTTTAGTTGCTTGGGTTTACACGGGGGCTGACCTTCTTTTGAAGCAACGCAGGATCGCCAGTGATGACGTAAAAGCTATGACCTATGGACAGGTGATCAGCCATTTCAACAAAGGTCATTTTTCACGGATTATTCATGATGTCTAAGGGCGGCAAAAATTCAAAGACAACAATCAGGGCAAGCTCACTACCTCAATACCCAGATTGTGAACGTCGATATGCTGCGAGGTCATTTTCAGAGCAAGTCAAGGCGGCTGGATATGAGTTGAAAACGATGTTGCCGAGCATAGGCGCCATTATTGGCACAGGAACCCATGAAGCACTCGGGTATGCAATGCTTCAAAAGATGGAAGGGCAAGAAATAGTAAAAGCAGATATGGAAGCTTTGGCTGTTGCATCGATCGAGGATGCTACCAAAGACGGAGTTGTTTGGGATCAAACAACAACCAACATGGATGCGGCTATTGTTCAGGCCATCAGGCAGGCAAAAATAATCTTACAGACCGTTGGGAAAGATATTAATCCGGTCGCAGTCGAAGATCATTTTAAAGCTAATCTGGGGGATGGATTTGAACTTTCCGGACATATCGATATCCGTGAAATCAATGGCATAGCAGATTTCAAAACGGGTTCCGTGCAACGAGCAAATCAAACTCAATATGGTGGGTACAGCTTACTCGCAAAATCAAATGGGCATAAAGTTGAAAGATTACGTGAAATTTATGTGCCCAGAGTTGGTAAGCGTGTCCCTCAGCCAGATCCTATAGTTACCGAATATGGTGTTGCCGTAGCCGAAAAAGGGGCTGCTGAAACCATTAAACACATCAAATCTGGATTAATCAAATTCAAGGAAACAGGTGAAAACTGGATCTTTTTGCCTAATCCAAATTCGATGATGTGTTCACCCAATTATTGCCCCGCATTCGGGACAAAATTTTGTCAATCACACAAAAACATTAAAGGAAAATAGTAATGGGAAATACAGAAACCACAAGTGGCGCTCTTCAAGTTACAGATAATGCGCTTCAGGTAATTCCACAGGGCGATATCTTTAACAACATTACGGCTTTTGAAGAAGCTCAACGGATAATTAAGC
Organism: uncultured Kiloniella sp.; assembly: GCF_937128705.1. Lineage (GTDB taxonomy): Bacteria > Pseudomonadota > Alphaproteobacteria > Kiloniellales > Kiloniellaceae > Kiloniella. Next base: position 4,650 of record NZ_CAKZMP010000256.1, read on the forward strand.
CATTAATTGACAGTGATATGGTGCCAGATATCTACCAAGGTAAAGTAGGTAATGGTTTGATAGCCTTGGATATGGCGCGGCGGTTAAACGCAAGCCCTCTTATGTTGATGCAAAACTTAAACATTATCCACGGCAGGCCATCGCTTGCATCGCAAATGGTTATTGCCTGTTTGAATTCATGCAAGAAGTTTTCACCGCTGCGATACAGAATAAAAGATCTAGGCAATAAAAAGGTCGAATACACAGAAGTGTATTGGGAAAACAAACAGAAAAAATACAGGAAAATTTCCACAGAAATCAAAGATACGAGTTTCATTGCCTATGCCACCGATTTATCAAGTGGCGAGGAAATTGAAGGACCTGAAGTAACTGTTGAAATGGCCGTGCAAGAAGGGTGGTATGGCAAGGCAGGTTCAAAATGGAAAACTATGCCAGGTCTGATGGGGCGGTATCGTTCCGCTGCATTCTTTGGACGCTTATACGCGCCAGAGATTACAATGGGGATGCCAACAGACGACGAGGTAATTGACCTTGGCCCACAAGATTATTCAGTTTCACCAGCCCCAGATTTAGTTGATCCATCAGATGATGCCATAGAAGAAGTTGAGGCTGAGATTGTTGAAGAAACTCAATCTGAAAAAACAAAACCATCAAGAAAACCACGGGCAACAAAAGCCGAATTGGATCAAGCTTTTCAAGATGGGATCTCTGCATTTAATGCTGGAAAATTTGATAATGATTACAGCGAAAATTGCACATCGGAAGCCCTGAAGAAAAGATTTATCGAAGGGCATCACAGTGCACAAAAAGCCAACCCAGAAAATGAGGAACAAGATAAATCAACAGAAGCCCCTTTTGAGGCTCCGGACAGTGAAGACGCTCCTGATTTGAATGATCCGTCTGACGATTCAGAAGACGACTGGAGCTTTGGGGATTAATCATGGAATTTACAATTAGCAATTTTATGGGCTGTTCAGAAGCAAACATCAGCGTTTCCAAACTCGCCTTGTTAGCAGGTACTAATCATCAAGGTAAAAGCTCTATATGCCGTGCCATGGCTGCGATTTTAACCGGCAACACATTTCCGCTGGGATTAAAAAAATCAGAAGGTGGCGCTCTGGTTAAAACGGGATCTGCTAAGGGGGAAGTAACTATATCCACTGCCAATGGGAATGCTTCGATAAATTGGCCTAAAGGTGAATTAT
>NZ_CAKZMP010000257.1 GCF_937128705.1 uncultured Kiloniella sp.
TGTCGTTCTCGTCTCCCCGCAAAGGGATGTTGCCTTCGAAGGCAATGGTGCAGGTGCAGCCTTTGCAACATTAGAGTGGAAAACCCATAACCCTGACGGAAGCTCCCAAAACCAGTCTGGTGGTCAAATTATGTTACAAACGGCCCAGAGCCTGTCAGATGAACTCCCCTCCTTTAGCGCAAAAAGTTCGCCAACCCCATCTGGGACGATTTATTTCCGCGGGTTAGATCCTGAAGCAATTCTTAAAAAAGCTTCTCCGGATATTGTTGTCAAAGGCCCTTTACAACAATGGTATGGTATGCACGAACTCTACTTGAAAGACCCGGATGGTTATATAATCTGTGTCGGTGTACCCGCCGGGGAAGCCCCTCAATAATACCTATTATAAAAATACCTATTATAAAAATAAAGGAGCTTGAAAAATGATCCCGATGGACAAACCTGTGCTCTTTATTCTTAAGATGCCTTTTGAAGATCTAAAAATCCCTTCACCCAATAATAACGGTTGGTTTTGTACTCACTGTGCAATGATCGAAGGCGCGCTTGCTATCAATCCACATTGGGGCAACCAAGTCGAAATCAAACGCATTTCTCATGCGAAACCAAGAAAAGAAATTATTCAATACTTAGGCAAAGAAAATCAATGGCTGCCAGTGCTCATTCTCAATGAGCGTGAAAGTATAACTGATCCGATAGAAATCACAGCATACCTGGCAAAAAACTTTGGCGGGGCGTCCCCTCACCCATAATTTATAAAGATAACCCGTATTGACGCCCCTTTTCGCACATGGCATAAATTCCTTGGCTTTTCTTAAGCCTCCATGTTCGCGGAAAGGGCTGCGCCCAAAAATAAGTTTATGATTTATATAAACGATTTCCTAACCTGAATGGCGGACACAGGTTTTTAGACAGAGGATAATCGTATGAATACTCAGCCTGAATCTGACTTGACGTCGCCACGACTTCCCCGAACAATGTTCCATGGCTCTCTAAATTACGAGCAGCAAAAAAAGCGGGCAAAAGAGCTTTTAAAAGCTGTCAAAAATGATGACCAAAAGGCATTAGACAAGATAGAACGCTATCACCCCCGTGCATCAAAGATAACAGCAGATATAAACAACTCTACCCTTGCTGATTGCCAACTTTGTATCGCACGCGAAAACGGTTTTGCATCATGGCAAAAACTCAAAGCCCATTGTGATCAGCTTCGAATTAAACAAGCCCGGATACGTTCAGGACATGCCCCAAATCTGGATGACGCAAACACCCTACATATTCGCTGTGGTTCAGACATCAAGCACAGTTTAAATATTGCAGGATTTACAGGCGAGTTTCACGAATTCAGTGACCCCTTTTGTCAAGGCCCCATCCCTAAGGGAAATACAGCGACACTCCGCAAGAAACGGTCAGAGTTTATCTCTTCCTCTTACGGTATTCCGTTGAATGAGGTCACGGCAAACCAAGCGATTTCTTACGACAAGTTGGACCAACTTTGGAATTATGATCGTGTTGTTTTATGGTTCGAACACGATAGTTATGATCAACTCATTCTTGCCTTTTTACTCGATCATCTATCATCACTTATCTCGCGCCCACGATTAGAACTAATCTGCATAGACAGCGTTCCAGGTATCCCCGATTTTGTCGGTCTTGGCCAACTTGCCCCTGAATTACTGATATGGCTGTGGGAAAATCAACGTACGCCCATAACCGACGATCAACTTTTATTGGGTGAAAGAATTTGGAATGCACTAAAACAGGAAACACCAGATAAATTGGAAACAATCATAGCCGAAGGAACCCCCGTCCTCCCTTTAATGAAAAACGCCCTAAAGCGACATCTAAAAGAATTGCCATCGCCCCATAATGGGCTTGGCCTCACACACGAACTAACACTGCGTATTCTTGCAGACAAAGGTCCGGTAAAAGGCAAAAACCTATTTTCAATATTAATGAAGGAATATGAGCCTCTCCCCTATCTGGGCGATCTTATGTACTGGTACGAATTGGGCCAGATCATGAAATGCAAAATCCCCCTAATTCAGTACGAGACAACACAAGTCCCTCAGCCTTGGCCTGAACGATTAATTAGTATTACCGATACCGGCAAAAGGCTATTGTCCGGCGCTCTGGATTATCAGGATCTTACATCCTCATCTCGCTGGGTCGGGGGAATAAAGGTTACCTAAAATTAATCACTCATACCCCAGAAATTTTATTTCAGAACCCGAACTGCTACTTGGCAGCTTGTTGTTTTGGAATGGATTTCTATCTCTCGATTGTATTGATCACACCACTCGTTGAGGGCTTTCCACTCCCCTTCACGCCAGTTTTCATATTCATTTTCTGGCGTATTAACCAACTCGTCAAAAACGAGTACGGTGCCCTCAACAATCCTATCATTATAAGAAAAGCAGAAACCTCTGGTTTATTAGCCCCTTGTTAACAGATGTTATTGTAAAAAGGGAATAGCTGTGACGCAGATTGTATTTTGAAAATATAAAAGATCGCACACAGACAGTCTGGTTAACTTATAAACAACAAAGACTTTAAGAGGTCACAGCTTTGCCGTTTTATGCTCGCATTACCAAAGGAAATCATAAGTTTATCAAGCTGGTGGTTGCCTTATATATACTGCTGGCTTCCATTCTTGGTCTTAGCGTAATATCCCAAGCAAAAGCTGACGAACCCAAAAGAGTGGTGATTATTGAAACGATGGCTCTTCCCGCTCTGCAAGACGCAACAAAGTGGTTTCGCAAAGGAATGACCGAACTTGGTTACCTCGAAGGCCAAAATATCGAGTATATCGTTCTTAATGCAGAAGGCAGCCCAGATATATCATCCGCTATCTTGACAAATGAGCTCAAGAGTCAAAAACCTGACATGGTCGTGTCTATTGCAACCCTTGCAACAAGAGAATCTTATAAAATTTTAAAAAACCAAGATACCCCTTTGGTCTTTATTTTAGTGTCTTATCCTGAAAAAGAAGGGTTTGTCCGTGCCATCGGGGAAGCAAGTGGCACAAATATTACAGGTAAAACACACATTGTCCCCCCCGCGGCTAAAATAGAGGTCGTTAGACAGGCACTAAAATCCCTTACAGTAAAATCTCCCATGAGGATTGGAATTGTCAATTCTACCTATCCCTCTGCCCTTAGCGAAACGGCACAAATCATGGAGATTGATAAAGATATAGACGAATTAAGCTTTATTGACTTGAATTTTAAATACCTTCCTGGCCAAGAGAACCGTGCTGCCCTTCGTAAGAATGCCTTGGAAATCATTGAACAAAATCGCTCAAATTTTGATGCACTTTGGTTGGCAACAGGACCTATGGGTAATGACGCCGAGATTCTAAAAATTCTCAAAGAAAAGAAAATACCTGTTATTTTTGCCAACAATACTGAAGCGGTTAAATCTGGAGTTCTCATGTCAATGATATCGAACTCAAAAGTAAACGGCATAGCCGTAGCAGAAATCGCTGACCAAATTTTCAAAGGTAAAAACGCAGGGGAAATCCCTGTGACACGTCCAAATAGCTACCTCGTTAGTATTAATATTACAACAGCGACAGAACTGGGAACCGTTATTCCCTCTGCTCTTCTAAAGCTCGCTGGCAAAAACATTTATCGATAGAATCCTGACATGAGATTATACCAAAAGTACTTTTTGACTATGCTGCCAATCATTTTGATTTGTATTGGCTCTCTTGGATATTGGTCTTATACACATTCCAGAAATGCACTTTATAAAAGCGAAGAAGAAAATATGAACCTGCTTCTTAACGAAGCTGTGCACCATATTATATCTTCACGGTATGATCTTTTGGAACAGGCTGGTCTGACAGACATGCCAGCATTTGTTGAATCCTATCAGGAAGAAGTATTCAATGAATTAAATAACTTAGCGACTGTAACCAATCGACGCTACTTTATCATAGGCCAAGATGGCACCCCGATTTACTGTAGTGATAGCAAAGACCCAAGCGTTCTTTCCCAATGGAGTGAACTTGCTCAGTCGCAAAAAGGGCAAAGTTTTGGCAGTTTTCAGGCCCTCGACGATATCAACACGCTATATGCATCTGCAGCATTCAATAAACCAGACTGGAACTGGGTTATTTTTGTGTCTCGTCCCGAGGCCGAAGTCACCCAACAGGTTTCGATTATTCAGCTTGTAACAATTGGCGTATCCCTTGTTTCTATTCTATTGATGGGTGGATTGCTTACACTCGTAACGCGTCGACTTTTGATCCAACCGATTAATCATTTGCAAAAAGCTGCATCACACATTGCAAAACAAGAACCCATAGGTCGCATAGGGGTAACATCTAATGATGAACTCGGTGATTTAGCCCGTGATATGGAAGGCATGTCCGAGGCAATCAAAAACAAGATCGAAGAAGTTCAAGTTGCAAACAGAGCCAAATCCATGTTCCTGGCCCATATGAGCCATGAACTACGGTCGCCTCTTAACTCAATACTGGGCTATGCAGATCTGGCACTTGGTGACAAAGACATTCAGGCTCTTCCGCAAGAAACACAAAATTATATTAAAACTATTTCCAGCTCGGGTAATCATCTGATGGATCTCATCGGCGATATTCTGGACTTCTCTAAAATCGAAGCGGGTGAACTGGTATTAGAAAAAAGTGCCATGAGTTTGGCAGAACTTGTTGAAGAGACCAGCAGTATGATGGTTCTCGCAGCAAGGGAAAAAAACAATACTCTTGATGTTACCTTCCCCGATAACATTCATCGATGGGTACTTGGCGATAGCGTCAGACTACGCCAGATCCTGATGAACTTTCTCTCTAATGCGGTGAAGTTTACCACTGACGGTACAATTACTCTTCGTGTCTCTCTAAAATCCGAAGATGAGTTTACTCAAAAATTACGTTTTGAAGTTTCAGATCAGGGCATCGGTATCCCAAAATCCAAACAATCCTCGCTTTTCAGTGCCTTTTCCCAAGCCGACGTATCAACAACACGAAATTATGGTGGAACTGGCTTAGGTCTAGCGATTAACAAACAACTTGTTCTGGCCATGGATGGTCAGATCGGCGTTGATAGCGAAGAAGAAAAAGGCAGTACCTTCTGGTTTGAAGTTACGCTCGACAAAACCAAAGCCCTCTTCCGTTCTCAGGAAGAGGTTCCTGAGCATGATCTAACAAACCTTCACCTTCTACTCGTAGAAGATATTAAGGTGAACCAAATCATGGCAAAAGCCTTACTCGAAAAAAGTGGTCAGTCTGTGGACACTGCAGATAATGGTTTTGAAGCCGTCGAAAAAGTAACCAAGAATGATTATGATATTATCCTGATGGATATTCACATGCCAGATATGGATGGCGTAGAAGCGACAAAGCAAATACGTGCTCTTGCTGATACAGCCAAATCAACTGTACCGATCATTGCTTTAACAGCCGATATCGAAACCAGTAATTTAAAAGAATATATTGCATGTGGTATGAACGCGACTTGCTCAAAGCCTTTAAACATGGATGACCTTCTTAAAACTCTAAAACGTCTTATCCATGAAAAATCGGCAAACGCAGCCTGATAAAAAACACAAGGTTCAGCATTACCAGATATTCTATGTACATGAACGCGCATCAATATTTACGAACAAAATA
>NZ_CAKZMP010000258.1 GCF_937128705.1 uncultured Kiloniella sp.
GGTCGACGAAGCTGATTTGAACCAGAACCCTTTCCGGATCTTCACATCCTTGTTGCGTCTGGAACTGATTGAAGACGAGGCCTTGCGGGCTGCGGCACAAGAGGTTTTGGATAGCCGTGAGATCTTTACCACAGCGGCCTTGAACCTGATTGACCGGGCCGAAGCACAGGGTGGCCTGAATGCTGAAGACGCGACACAGTTTGTTACCGAAGCACTGGAAACTTTCCGTTGGCATAGCAAAGCCAATATCGACAAAGAGCTTTACCAACGATTGCATGACGAACACCGCTTGATTGCCGATATCGTCAGTTTCCATGGTCCCCATATCAATCATCTAACTCCACGTACGCTGGATATTGATATCGTTCAGGCCGGAATGCCCAAGCGCGGTATTGATCCCAAAGCTGTTATCGAAGGGCCGCCACAGCGTAAGTGCCCGATCTTGTTGCGCCAGACATCGTTCAAAGCCTTGGAAGAAAAGGTGTTCTTTAAGCAGGGTAATGGAAATTGGGCAGGAGAAAAGTGGGAAGAGGGATCACACACCGCCCGTTTTGGTGAAATCGAACAGCGTGGTATTGCCCTGACCCCGAAAGGCCGCGCCCTTTATGATGATCTGTTGGATAAAACCCGTGCGCGTGTCCGCGCTGGTGAAGGGTCTTATCAAGACTTGTTGTTAGAAACTTTCGCGGCTTTTCCTGATAGCTATGAAGAATTGCGCGCCGAAGGTCTTGCATTCTTCCGCTATTCCCTGAGCGAAAAGGGCGCGGAAATTGCCAAATCTGTAGGGGTGTCCGGCACTGTTGATGGCTTGTTAAAAACGGGTATTCTACGGATGGACCCTATTGTGTACGAAGATTTTCTGCCTGTATCAGCGGCGGGTATCTTCCAATCCAACCTTGGGGATGGCGGAGCAGAAGTTGTGTACAGCAACCCAAGCCAGTCAGCGTTCGAAAAAGCCTTGGGGGCGAAAGTGCTGGATGAACTCGCACTCTATGCCGAACTGGAACAGGCATCATTGATGGATTGTTATGAGAAACTTTCGGCAAAATCTCTGAAGAGTGAAGCGCCTGTCGCAGCTTAAAGTTGGCGACATAATAAATCATAGCCATGTTATACATCTCTGCTTATAACATGGCTCTACATCTTATCGGGTGCCCTGATACATGCCCTGTCTTATACATGTCCTGTATGGGGCACCCCAAATATTTAAAAATCAGAGTTTATTCACATGACAAGCCCGACCCCACAAGACCTTGACACCCTGAACGATATTGTTGGTGAAAAAGGACTGATACGGCCCGGCGGTCATGGTGGGGATGATCTGGTTCCTTATGAAACCTGTGTGCGTTATGGTTCGGGACAGGCAGCCTTTGTTGTGCGTCCGGCAACCAGCAAAGAAGTTTCACGCGTTCTGGCCTATTGCCATGGGCGGGGGATTACCCTTGTGCCGCAATCCGGCAACAGTGGGCTGGTTGGGGCCTCGACACCTGATGGCTCGGGTACTCAAGGCGTTCTCAGCTTTGATCGCCTGACGGGAACCAGTGAATCAGACGCAACCACGTATGGACAGATACTTTTTGACGAGGAAAATCGGACGGTCACGGTCGGGGCTGGCGTTCGTTTGTCTGATCTCAATGCCTTTCTGGAACCCAAGGGCTATGTGTTCCCGATTGATCTGGGTGCTGATCCGCGTATCGGGGGCATGATTGCGACCAATACAGGTGGTGCCCGCTTCCTGCGTTATGGTGATGTGCGTCAGAATACACTGGGGGTCAAGGTTGTGTTGGCTGATGAGGCAGGAACCGAGCTTAATTTCATGTCCGGCCTGCGCAAGGACAATACAGGCATTGACTGGAAACATCTGTTTATCGGAACCACTGGCGTTCTGGGTGTCATAACAGAAGCTGTGTTGAATGTCGTTCGCTTGCCACAGCAATCAACGGCGGCGTTGTTGGTCCCTCGTGACGAGGCGGCGGTGCTTAAGCTTTTGCTGGAAATGGAAGAACGCTGTGATACCAACCTGACAGCCTTCGAAGGTATGTCGGCCGAGGCGATCCGCGCTGCCTTTGATCATGTGCCTTCGCTGCGTAATCCTTTTCCCGGTGGCGAAATTCCGAACTATGTTCTGTTGGTCGAACTGTCCCGCACTTGGGCCAAACGTGACAGCGAACAGAGTTTGGACGAATTGATGGAAGTGGTGCTGGCGGAAATTTGGGAAGACGAAGACGCACCACTGGACAATGCCTTTATTGGTCGCCCCGAAGAAATGTGGGCCTTGCGACACGCCCTTTCCGAAGGGGTGAAACACGCGGGTAAACTGGTGGCTTTTGACGTGTCATTCCGACGTGGCGATCTGATGAAGTTCCGGGCCTTTATGGCGAAAGAATTGCCGGAAAAATTCCCGAATGTACGGATCTGTGATTTCGGTCATGTGGGGGATGGCGGTCTGCACTTTAATCTGTCGATCCCACAGGATGATCCACGCTTGGATGATGAGAACTTTATTCCGTCCTTGCGGGAATGGGTGGTCCAGATTGTGGTGGAAAAATATAACGGCAGCTTTTCTGCCGAACACGCCATTGGACGAAGTAATCAGGGATTTTATGATAGCTATACCCCAAAAAAGGTCAAAGAACTGGCCGCGCAGATAAAGAACGTTTTGTCACCGGGTAACCTCGGCGATGTTAAATTGGGCTAGAAGGTTTTAACCTCTTGTCTGGGGGCCTTTTTCTCCTCTAAGCTGCATCCTATGATTGCTGATTGGGGGCGTGATGAAAGCTATTATAATTTTAATTATGTTCGCTGTGGGGCGATCTTTTTTTCGTTCTATTACTCATTATTTGCTGGTCGGTTGGTTCACTGTCACGACCAAGCTCATGGAAAATGTACTTGCAACTGCGCCTGATGGTGCCGACAGGGCAATATTTTGGGGGCGCATACTTGGGTTTGCCTCCCACCCTATGCTTTGGATTTTTATTTTAGTTGTGAATTAT
>NZ_CAKZMP010000259.1 GCF_937128705.1 uncultured Kiloniella sp.
ATACAGGCTCTTGGGGTGATCAATATAAACTCACGACACAGATACAAACCGATGGATATTGGGTCAACGGCGTTAATACTGAAAATAATGATATTCGCAAAAACGGGGATAGTTACACAGGCTTTACGGGTCGTGTTTTCCCACAAATGGCTTTGGAATGGCGGTTCCCTTTTGCCAGTCATCGCGGAAACTTCAGCCAAACAATCGAGCCCATTGTACAAGGTGTCCTCGCACCAAATGGATCGAATCCAAACGAAATTCCAAACGACGACAGCCGTGACTTTGAGTTTGATGATGCCTCTCTCTTTTCCCTAAATCGGTTTGCCGGAACAGACCGTGTAGATTCAGGAAGCCGCGTAAGTTATGGCTTAAAATGGACGGCATCGACGGTATCTGGTAACCAGGCCGACGTTATGATTGGACAAAGTTATCGGTTTAGCGGGAAAAGCAACCTTCATGAAGAAAATTCAGGTTTGAAAGAATCTGTATCAGATATTGTAGGGCATGTAGGTATATATACTATTGATAACTTTAGTGCCCTATATCGCTTTAGGTTTGACCCTGATGATTTAGGCGTTAATAGAAATGAAGTTGAAGTCAATATTGGCCCAGCGGCATTTAACTTAAACTTGGATTACGTCTTCCTTAAAGACGACAATATCGATGGTGAAACCTCTGATAGAGAAGAAGTCAAAATTGGTATTAACAGCGAGTTAACTAAATATTGGAGCCTGAGGTCTAGCTATACGCGTGATATCGATGCAGATTCGTCCCGTGAAGCAAGCTTGGGCCTAATTTACCATGATGAATGTATCATTATAGATAGCCAATATTCTCGCACATGGTTCCAGGATAGAGAAGTAGAGCCAGATAACAGGTTTATGGTTGAGCTAACATTTAAACACTTGGGTACAATTCAGCCATTATAATTTATTTCGGCTACTTGAGACAAAAGGTATCGGTATCAAATGAGAATTAATTTTGCTGCGAATTTGTTGGGCCTTGCCCTCATGCTAACAACAGCAACGACTTCATTTTCACAAGACGTTTTACGTCCTGCAGCAGTTGTGAACGACGATATCATATCTTTGCTGGATGTAAGCCAGCGTACTCAGCTCGCAATTGTATCAAGCAAGCAAAAAAACACTCCGCAAGTTCGACAAAGAATGGTCAGACAAGTGGTTCGTATTCTCATTGACGAAAGGCTCAAACTTCAAGAAGCCGAGCGACTTAATATCACAATATCAGACCAACAAGTTCAACGTGCCCTGACCGCTGTTGCGAAGCAGAACAAAATGACGGTACAACAACTGACAGATGGGTTGCGGAAACAAGGCGTGCTTCCAACAACCCTTCTTGACCAATTTAAAGCCGATATTGCATGGAGAGCAGTTGTTAACAGACGGCTAAGATCATCTGTTAATATCTCTGAAGCTGAAATAGATGAAGTTATTACAAAACTTCAATCAGATGGCCCAGCAGTCCAGAAAAGAATTTTTGAGATTTTCCTCGGTATCGATACTGCTTCCGATGAAGCTAAAATAAAAGCACAAGCAGATGACGCTCTACTGACGATAAAAAATGGTGGAAATTTTTCTGCTTTGGCCCGGCAAATATCACAATCAAACAGTGCCGGGTTGGGTGGAGATCTGGGATGGTTGCAAACAGGGCAACTTTCTAACGAGCTTCAAACCGCTGTAGAATCCGCCTCTATAGGGTCATTGCTCGGCCCGATACGAACCAAGAGAGGTTATTATATTCTCTTAGTTCAAGATCAACGCTCTGCTGAAAGTGAACAGAAAGTCCATCTAAAACAATTCTTCTTCTCTTTGCCTGCAAATCCAAGTTTTGAAGAAACACAACAAGCACAATCAAGAGCAGCTGATGCAAGACGGAAATTCACAAGCTGTAATGAAATGGATGAACTATCCGATGAACTCGGTGACGATGGGTCAGGTGATTTAGGAACCCTTAAAACTAAAGACCTTCCCGCCACAACTAGGGCAGCCATAGAGCAGGTAAGTGAAGGCCAAACAACAGCCGCAATCAAAGTTACGGGCGGTTTGGCTGTTATAGCAGTCTGTAATCGTCAGGAAAGTGGTGGTGTTGATCGATTGGCAATTCAAGAAAAACTGACGAATGATAGATTAGATACCCTCGCAAGAAGGTACCTTTTAGATCTTCGCAGAAGTTCAAACGTGGATATACGTCTGTGAGCCAATCGATACCTTTACCTGTAGCCATAACAATGGGAGACCCTGCTGGCATTGGCGGTGAACTAACACTTAAAGCGTGGGATAAATTACATCAAAAGGCGGCACAGCCTTTTTTTGTAATAGATTGCCCTAGTCGCTTAAAAAAACTGGCAACCGATCTATCGTTAAACGTACCTGTTAGAGAAATTTCATCTCCTATTGATGCTGTTTCCTGTTTTGGGCAGGCATTACCTGTCATTTCAGAAGAACTACACGAAGCTGTAACTCCTGGTGTAGGAGATCCCCGCAATGGTTCTGCTGTTATTAATTCCATCAAAAGATCAGTAGGTTTTGTACAGAATAAAGAAGCCTCAGCAGTTGTCACAAATCCCATTAATAAAGCCGTTCTTTATCAATCAGGCTTTAACCATCCCGGACACACAGAATACCTAGCGGATTTAGCCAAAAGTAAAACTCCGTCCGTTATGATGCTTGCTTCCAAACAATTACGTGTTATTCCCGTTACGATTCATCTTTCCCTAGCTGAGGCAATAAATAAACTCGATAGCGATTTGATAACGCATACAATAAGAACGGCAAGTACCGCGTTGAAACAAGATTTTGGTATTCGCACACCGCGTATTGCAGTTTCAGGACTAAACCCGCACGCTGGTGAAGACGGCACAATGGGTTCAGAAGAAATTGATCTGATCATTCCAACACTTGAACTCCTTCGTAAAGAAGGCATCGACGTCAGAGGCCCTCTACCAGCAGACACAATGTTCCATGCCAAAGCACGCGAGGGATACGATGTCGCCGTTTGTATGTATCATGATCAGGCATTGATCCCAATTAAGACCTTGGATTTTGACAACGGCGTCAATATTACACTTGGCCTTCCCTTTATCCGGACTTCACCTGATCACGGTACCGCCTATAATATAGCTGGACAGGGAATTGCAAATCCCAATAGTTTTATTGCAGCGATTGAAATGGCAACAACAATGGCAAGAGCCAAAGTACACTAAAAATGAACAGATCATCAGACAACCTCCCCCCACTAAGAGATGTTATCTCGCGCTTTGATCTCGCCGCAAAAAAATCTCTTGGACAAAATTTCTTACTGGATTTGAATTTGACTTCCAGAATAGCAAGAGGAGGGGGCCCACTTGATCAAGGAACAATATTCGAGATTGGCCCCGGACCGGGCGGTTTAACACGTGGGCTGCTTATGGAAGGCGCCCAACACGTTATTGCCATAGAGAAAGATCAACGTTGTCTCGAAGCCCTGAAAGAAGTCTCAACTGCTTATGGCAATAAATTACAAGTTATGGAAAGCGACGCCCTTAAGGTCGACTTAACAGAACTTGGAAGCCCTCCACGACGAATTGTCGCCAATCTGCCATATAACATTTCAACAGTACTTCTTCTTAGATGGCTGAAACAAGTTGCGCTGGATTCAACTTGCTTTGCAAGTTTAACCCTCATGTTTCAAAAAGAAGTGGTTGATCGCCTGATTGCTGAGCCCAGAACAAAAAGCTACGGCCGCCTGAGTGTCATGACACAATGGCTCTGCGAAACCTCTGCGCTTTTTGATATTCCGCCTAGGGCCTTCATCCCTCCACCGAAGATAACATCAACAGTAGCAAGGCTGGAACCTAGACCAAAACCATTGGCAGAAGCCAATGTATTTACGATGGAAAAAATCACAGAATCAGCCTTTGGGCAAAGACGTAAAATGTTGCGTCAAAGCCTAAAAAGTCTGGGCACGGATACTCCAGAGCTTATATCAATCGCTGGTATAAAAGAGACAGCCCGGGCAGAAGAACTTACCATTGAAGAGTTCTGTTCAATTGCCCGCGCCTATGATCACCTTAAAAGCCGATCCTAAAGCCCACTTCCAAAACTACGCTTGGCGTAATCCACGGACAAAAGAATCAAGGTCAGGCCGACGGTCTCGCTTTAATCTCTCTGCCCTGAGAATAGCCTGAACATCGGCAACAGATTTTTCTACATCTGTATTTACAATAATATAATCATACTCCGCCCAATGACTCATTTCATCAGCTGCTTTAGCCATCCGTCCTTTAACAACCTCTTCGCTATCCTGAGCCCGCGCATAAAGGCGTCTCTCTAACTCTTCCAACGACGGCGGAAGGATAAACACGCGAACGATATCATTAGCTGCCTTTGCAGCAACTTGTTGTGTTCCCTGCCAATCAATATCGAACAGAACATCCTGCCCAGATGAAAGCCCTTGTTCTACAGGTTCACTTGGTGTGCCATATTTATTATCAAATACAGTTGCATGCTCCAGCATCTCATTACTATCCACCATCGAGTTAAACTCTTCAGAACTCACAAAGAAATAATCTTTGCCGTGGATTTCCCCCGGGCGCATTTGCCGGGTGGTCGCAGATATCGATAGCGTAAGCTCTTCTTCTCTTTCCAGTAAAATTCTGGAAATTGTTGTTTTGCCAGCCCCGGATGGGGAAGAAAGGACCAGCATAAGTCCACGACGTTCAAGCGTGGGAGCAACAACAGCATTCATTGTTTCTAAAACCTTACTTTTATTCGACGTTTTGAATTTGTTCGCGAAGTTGTTCTATCGTTGCCTTGAGCTCAATACCAATCGTCGTCAATGCAACGTCAGAAGACTTTGAGCAAAGTGTGTTGGCTTCGCGATTAAACTCCTGACAAAGAAAGTCTAACCGACGCCCACAGGGGCCCCCATTTTCCAAAAGCTCACGTGCAGCAGCAACATGCGCAGCGAGGCGGTCAAGCTCTTCCCGAATATCAGCCTTCGTTACAAGGATCGCGATTTCCTGTGCTAGACGCTCTTCGGAAACAGTACTTGTATCAGATAACAGCTCTGTCAGTTGTTTATTAAACCGCCCCTGTATCGCTGCCGGTTGTGTCGCAGCAAGTTTCGCAGCTTCTTTTTGTAATCTATCAATATCATCCAATTGACCAGATGCAATTTCTCCAAGCCTTGCTCCCTCTTCGCAACGCGTGTTTTTCATTGCATCAATAGCATCTTTCAGACTTGTTTCAATCAAACCCATACGTCTATCAGACTCGTCTTGAGCTTCCTCTTCCTCAACAAGCTCTAACACACCACGTAAATTCAAAATACCATCAATGGAAGGGGCAACAGCATCCAGATCATTACTAATTCTTGTTGCAAGCGGAATAACTTGTTGCAGGATGTCTTCGTTCACTTGCAACTTCACCGACTTCTGCTTGTTATCAATCACAAGGTTGATATGGAAATTTCCGCGTTTAAAGTTTTTTGCCAACGCGGACCTGACTTTTGCATCTAAAATTTCGAATCCATTTGGAACCCGACATCTGGCGTCCAAGTTTTTACCATTGACGCTTTTAAGCTCCCAAGACCAGGTTGTCCCTGCGTATTCACCTTCAGCACGGGCAAATCCTGTCATGCTGGCAATTGCTTTTCCCATAATGGTTCCTTGGGGTTATTGAAACATCCTACTCAACCACATGATCGATTGTTTTACATTCATCACAAGCAGCCTTATTTTCATAAGTCTTATACCCAAAGCATATGAGTTACTGCAAGAATGACAATTCCAAAGACGATATTTATTACCGGCGCTTCTAGTGGTATTGGTGCCGCCCTTGCAGAATATTATGCCAAGCCAGGAAATATTTTATTCCTTACGGGCAGAAATAGGGAACGTTTAAAGACCATATCAGATCAATGTATAAAACGTGGTGCAGACGTCCATCAATTGCAATTGGATGTCATAGACCAATGGGCCTGCTACCAAGAAATCATAAAAGCCAATCAACTGTCAAAACTTGATCTTGTTATAGCCAACGCAGGCATTTCAGGCGGCACAGGAAAACAAGACGAATCTGACCGTCAAACGCGGGAAATAATGGATATAAATCTGAACGGTGTACTCAACACTGTTCTCCCTTCAATTGAGATCATGAAATCCAATGGTCAGGGACAAATCGCGATTATGTCTTCTCTCGCTTCATTTAAAGGGCTTCCTAGTGCCCCTGCTTACTGTGCCAGTAAAGCAGCTGTTCGCACCTGGGGGGAAAGCCTACGAGGTACCTTAAAGAAGAGTAACATCAAGGTCTCAGTGATAACACCCGGCTTTGTCAAAAGCGGTATTACAGCCGTCAATAAATTTCCAATGCCATTTTTAATGGAAGGTGCAAAAGCAGCGACCATTATTGGCAAAGGTTTAGAACGGAATAAAGCCCGTATCTCTTTTCCAAAACCAATGTACCTTGCTGTATTGTTCTTCTCTGCACTGCCCCTTTATCTCTCAGAATTTATCTCGAACAAATTACCTAACAAGCAGTAATTCATCACAAATTATATTCCCGCAAAATGACAATAAATTCTGTCTAATTAGGTTAAGCTCTAACGATCATACCCTGTAAGAAACAACACCATAAAGCCGTCCCAATAAATGGAACGGCCTAATATAGTTTTATCGTTCAGATCTATACAAAAAAGGGTGAATACATATCTCGGCTCGCCTCTTCAGTCAGGTTGGCATCAAACACACGTGTATAGAAAGCCGCATTCATCCTTTTTGCTGTCTGAGGGAATGTTTCCAAGGCAAAAGAAGTGGCATTCTCTAGCGTATCAAAGGCATCAATCCCACCGATGGTATTGGTGTGCAAACCACTCAGCCATGTTTTCGCTAACAGACCTTTTTGTTGCTTCAAAACAGGGTTGCGTTCCTGCCAAGGTGCATTTGCAAACGGCACGTTAACTTGTACTTCTGTATAAACAAACGCTCCTGGCTTTTGCCGAGGTGCAATACCAAAGTGTGGAGAACCAATATCCAGGCTTGCATCTTTTACAAGTGTCGCATCAAAAATACGGGTATTGTGCGCAGCACCAAACCCACCCGCTTCAGCAGGAAAGTACCCCGTTACAAATTTTTGTGCATTTTCAATACTGTCGAATGCGTAGATACCACCAAGTGAATTTGTCTTAACGCCTGCCAGCCAAGTTTTGTTTATAAATCCGGGCTGTTCTTTTATCGCTCTATTTACATCCCCCCACGGTGCTTTTTCAAAAGGAACATTAATTTGTACTTCAGTATATACGAATGCTTTCGTGTCCATGATTTTCCCCAATGAATTAGTATTTGATTGTGCGAGAACACCTCTAGAACCAAGTGTTGACGCGAATGCTGTTGCGGCTACTGTTTTTGCCCCTACAACTAATACATCCCGGCGTGACTTCATCCCGTTATCCAAATTACCTAATTTACTTTCACTCATTTTCTCACCTTTGATTATTTTAGTTTTCTTATACATACATAAAATATAACGATCGATATATTTTATTAAATAGTGATCATGATATTTTTGTCAACATCTTTATCACGTTCGTTATATTTTAATGATGTATGAACTTATACGCGCAAGTCCCGAAGGCGCTAAGATACATGCCAGCGTATTATCAGTATCGTTTCAGAAAAGTAATAAATGAGTGTCGAGCTATACAAACGGACGCCGTAATCATGGACATTCCCCAAAATACCCACCAGCTCAGTGGGGATAATTTATCATATAATAGAAGCACAAAATGCGCGTTCCGTCTTAATGACCAAACGCGCAACTGCACTGTATTCTCTATTTTGAAAAGATAGAGCTATTTGTGACGGAAAGTGATCCGGCCCTTAGTCAAATCATAGGGGGTCATTTCGACGTCAACTTTATCACCAACCATGGTACGAATGCGGAACTTGCGCATTTTACCACCAGTGTGGGCAATAATTTCGTGTCCATTTTCAAGCTCGACCCGGAACATTGCATTCGGGAGCTTTTCAATAACAGTACCACTAAACTCAAGGAGTTCTTCTTTAGCCATTCAACCTTTGCCTTTTTTATACCGCATTTGTGCGTGCCGCAAAATTACTCAACATTTGCGAAAGGTCAAGTAATCATCTCGTTTTTGCATAACTATCGTTAAAAATTAATGAAATCACATTTTAAAATAACCGTAAAACTACGGAAAATCCGACAGTAACCGTATGTTCTGATTGCCAAAACCATCTCGCTTCACAACTTCCTAGAAGTACGATTATCCTATTTCTTATTTACAGACCGCCAATGACGAACGTTTTTATTATGTTCTTTAGTTGAACTTTTATATGAATGTGATAATTACTTTATATAAGAAATTATTTTTATATAAAACGGAGGTTAACAATGGAAAGAATAAACAAGAATACTTTAATAATTGTGGTTTCTACATCAACAACAATATCAATGGCACAAGGTATTGCCACATTAGCTCAAGGTTGGGCAAGTACAATATCAGCACTTCAAGTTCTCTTAGTTATCTGTGCAGCTTTGGTGGGACTTGCATCAATGGCTGCTGGTGCTGTTCAACTTAAAAAGCATGGTGAGAATCCGCAACAAGTGCCTTTAAACAAAGGTTTGTTATTTTTAGCATCTGGTGCATTGCTATTCGGTTTAAGTGCTACATCGACAACTATGATCGATACAGTCTTCGGTAGTGAGTCAGGTGATTTAATTGAAGTTAAAACTGAGTTTTAAAGCTCAAAAGAAAAGAGCTTGATTGCTCTTTTTTAATTTAAATTGAAAATAATTATCATTTTTTTAAAAAATACAAATCCAATAATAGCTTGATAAAGCCAAATAAAAATCAATTTCATTATTTGCTATTGTAATAGTTTTTAGTAATGCTATCTAATATATATCAAATTATTAAAGGAGACTAATTATTATGATAAACGAATTGATGATGATAGGTTTAACAGTTGGAACTGTCAGTGCATCTGGTATAGCTGCGAAGTTTCTATCATTAAAAAGTGCAATGGTTGTTATGTTCTCATCCATGACATATAGCAACTTTTATTACACCGAACATAACACTCACTCGATGGACAGTGAATCAATTATAAATGAACATCCTATAAAGGATGCTGTAACAGAGATTTTTGACAAACATATGAATCATCGATTTTATTCAATTGGATCTTAGATAAGTTTTTGTCTGCATAATCTTGAATCCAGCCTTTGTTTGGAGTGTTTTCATTAATGTCGGCAGTATGATTTTTTACAGCATCATAGAATTTTCCAGCATATTCTTGTCTTCCCCAACATCCAGGGCACATCCCTTCCGGAACTTCTTCCGTTTCTTTGTTTTTATACTTTTTTAGTAATGTTAATAGGCTA
>NZ_CAKZMP010000260.1 GCF_937128705.1 uncultured Kiloniella sp.
CGCCCTTAATATCAAAGAAACGAATTTCTTTGAAGTTGAAGAACTTCTCATAAAACTCGGCCCAATAGGCCATGCGACCACGATATACATTATGGGTAAGGTGATCGATGATATCCATGCCATACCCAACAGGATTTTTCTCAACACCCGGTAAGTACTCAAAATCGATATCGTAAATACTGGACCCATCTTCGTATCGATCAATTAAATAGACGGGTGCGCCGCCAATGCCTTTGATAGCTGGAAGTTTGAGTTCCATTGGACCGCAAGGAATATCCAGTGGCTGCGCGCCGAGTTCTAGAGCTCTATTATAAGCTTGGTGTGCGTTATCCACTCTGAACGCCATACCACAGGGGGAAGGGCCGTGCTCTTCTGCAAAATAATAGGCCGGACTGTTTTTCTCTTTGTTGAGAATAAAGTTCGTGTTGCCCTGACGATAGAGATCAACATCTTTAGAACGATGTCTTGCAACAAGGGTAAACCCAATTGTTGTAAATAGATCAATCAGAACCTGTGGATCGGGGGCCGCGAACTCTACGAATTCAAAGCCATTCAGACCCATAGGGTTATCAAACAAATCTGAACGTTCAGCCATTTTGTTCATTGTGGTCATCTTTTTTATCCATAGAAAGTAATCAAAATTAGGGTGTTTCTAACTTTGTTACTGAGGGGATCCTCTGGATAAGCCTCTGTTTTCATTGGATAGAGTTTGCCCTATTGTCATTACTATATAGGGGGCAAGAATTTTTGTGCGTGCCATCAGGCGAAAAGCACAAACAGCATAACTAAGGGTCGTTTTTATACGGTGATACTTCTTCATCGTGTGTAACCCTTGGTTAAGTTGAATAAGAGGATAGTTTCATTTGAAATTATATTGATAAGTAGTTTGATAGTCAATAATAACAAGGGATATCGGTGATAATATTCCAAGACGTTGGTTGGTTGTTTAAACAGGATGAAATCCAAAAATTTTACCAGCCAGAAAATTATTGTCGGACTTTTATTGACCTGTGTATGATCAGCTAACTATTGCATTATTCAGAAAGAGTTTCGTGAAGCACAATACAATTACCAACATTGGTTCGATAAACGTCGATCACGTCTATCGAGTTCCTTATTTTGTGAAACCGGGTGAAACGTTATCAAGCAAGTCTTATCAACGAGTTCTCGGGGGGAAAGGCGCTAATCAGTCTGTTGCCTTGGCAAGAGCAGGTGAGGTTGTGAAGCATATTGGCGTGATTGGTGATGACCATACCTGGATTATAGAAGAACTGAAATCTTCAAAAGTTGATACATCATCGATCGAAGTTGGATCTGTTGCAACGGGACATGCTTTAATTCAGGTCGATGATAATGCAGAAAACTGTATCTTACTTTTTGCAGGCGCTAATCATGAGCTCAGTATGAATAGTTTATCTGGCAAGCTAACAGATGTTGAAAAAGGAAGTTGGGTCCTTTTTCAAAACGAAATGCCTAATCTGGATAAGATGATTTCACTGGCTAAAGAAAAGAGTGCCCGTATTGCTGTTAATCCTGCGCCCTTTGACGGTGCAGCAAAAGAAATCGATTATGATCTCGTGGATTTGTTGATTGTAAATGATCTGGAAGCAGAAGAACTTGCAAAAACAAAGTGTCAGGGAGATTTGAGCAAACTTGCCGAACTTTGCCCAGTGGTAATTATAACCAGAGGTACACAAGGTGCCATTTGCTATTCTGCAAACGAAACAATTGAAGTTCCGTCGTTTAAAGTTGAGGCCGTTGATACAACAGGGGCGGGAGATACCTTCGTCGGATATATACTATCCTCTATTTCACAAGAATTATCTTTAAAAGACGCGATGTTAAGGGCCAGTGCTGCTTCGGCATTAGCGGTGACAAAACCCGGCGCTTCAGTTGCCATTCCAACCTCTGCCGAGGTGAAACAATTTTTAGAGACAATAAGTGATTAATAAAATGAAAAATCCTGTTATTTTTGATACCGATCCCGGGATTGATGATGCTTTTGCAATACATCATGCCCTTTATCATCCTGAAATTAACCTGATTGGTTTGACGACTGTTTTTGGAAACGTTCCAGTAGAAACCGCCGCCAAGAACGCAAAAATTCTGGTGGAAATGGCTGGTCAGGATATTCCCGTTTTTCAAGGTGCTTCTGGTCCTCTTGTGGCACCTCACAAAGGTTTCCCTGATTTTATTCACGGGGCCGATGGTTTTGGCGATATTAACTTGCCTGATCCCAAGGGTACTATTGAAAAAATATATGCTCCGCAGTTCATAATTGATGCAGTACGCAAACAGCCGGGCGAAGTAACCATTATTGCCGTTGGACCTTTAACAAATTTGGCGATGGCGCTTCGTATGGCACCAGATATTGCCCCCTTAGTTAAAGAAGTCATTATTATGGGCGGTGCGGCCAAAGAATATGGTAACGTTTCTGCCGTTGCTGAAGCGAACATATTCAACGATCCCCATGCGGCGGATATCGTATTTCGGGCTGACTGGCCCATGGTCATGGCGGGGCTTGATGTTACCCATCAAGTTACCTTACACAGAAAAGAAGCTGAAGAACTCGCTCAAAAAGTACCTAGAATTGGTGGTTTTTTGCTTGATGCTGCCGATTTATATTTCAAGTTCTATAATGGCGCATTTGGAATTGATGGGTGTTATTTCCATGACCCCTGTGCAACGGCATACTATGTAAATCCAGAACTTTTTGAATCAATAGAAGCAGCTGTGCGCGTAAGTTGCGAAGGACCAGCTTTTGGGCAAACCTTGATTAAACCAAAAGGGCACCCCGGACCTTCAACTGAATGGGATGGTTGTCGTAACCACAAGATTTTAATGCACGTCAAAGATACAGAAACAAAAGGCGAAGTTTTAGGGACAATTGCCAAGTTCGCCGACTAAAATTTGCAAGTAAATATTTCTTGCTATCATTCGTAAATAACCAAAGGCGTTATCATTATTGATGACGCCTTTGGCTTGTTCCCTTATTAAGGGAATAATAATTACAAAATTTTACTAGGGTGTGAACCCAATTCCATATCTTGCTGTGTATGACTTTTTGTGATTCATAACTCCCAACTTAGGGAGTTTTAG
>NZ_CAKZMP010000261.1 GCF_937128705.1 uncultured Kiloniella sp.
TAGAGTGTCCGGTGTCGGCCATTGGACACAGAGCCAATCTGTCTGATTAAGATCATAACGGTCAAATAAGAAAGGCAATCAAAATGAAATCGGATAGAGAACTCAAGCCATGTTCAACATGCGGTGGAACTGGATCCACATTCGCAGGCGTGACCTGCCTTATGTGCAACGGGATGGGACAACGAAAGAAAACTTAGCGGGTTTTCTAGATTCGCTTTCGGTTTCGTGAGCAGGAAGCGTAATTTTGTCCAGCTGGCAGTTACGCACCCTTTAGATTCTGTAATTGAGGGCGTGCGTTTGTCCCATGATTGAATGTTGGGAATGTCTGCTTCCGTTGATGCCAACGGCGAAATCCAACTTCCGCTACCGGCCCGCTTGGACAATCACCCAATCGCCATGCAATCCGATCTGCGACATGCTCAATTTTGGAATTATTGGCTCGATCCGGACCTTCGACGCTTCTGAATTATCGGCCACTCGGCACCCTGCCCCGATTGGATATCTGAGCCTTATCGGAACTTCAGAGTTCTGCTTAGACGTCGGGAGTGCGGACAAACCGACGTGGTATGCAGAGAGCCGATGCTCATCTTGCGACAAGGTTTGCGACTATCCTGATGTGCGGTTGAGACATTTCAGTTTAGCGGAGTGAGAGCCATCTCTAGGTGGCGTTGACAATCTAGGTACGAGGAAAAAATACGACTTATGCGGGATTTTTTCCCAAAGCCTATTTCTTCTTGCGGCCACTCTTGGTGCCCAAGCCAATAGTTTTTGCCAGCTCTGACCGACGCGCGGCATAGGCAGGTGCAACCATTGGGTAGTCGGGTTTGAGCCCCCACCTTTCACGATATTGCTCAGGTGTCAGATCATGGTGGGTTCTGATGTGCCGTTTCAGAGATTTGAATTTTTTGCCGTCTTCAAGGTAAATCAAATGTTCCTGCTGCAGGGATTTTCTGATTGTCACGGCAGGTTCTTTTTTCGCTAAAGCAGCTTCCTCCTTTTCTGCAGCGACGCCGGTGACGCTCTTAAAAACAGCGGCGATTAGCTTTGGAAGCTGATCGGCAGCAATCGGATTGTTGCTCACATACGCTGCAACAATCTCAGCAGAAATTTCGGTTTCAAAGGAAGTATCGATGTCATTAGGGTGTGAACCCAATTCAGTCTCTTGATTTTGCTTATGAAAGTATGATTCACGACCTCCATTGATGGAGGTTCTCATGGCACGGTTTGATCTGACTGACGAAGAATGGGCGATTATTAGTCCACTTCTGCCAGTACAAGGGCGTGGTCCTGACCGTAAGGACGACCGCAAAGTTCTCAACGGGATATTCTACATTCTGCGAACCGGCGCTCCATGGCGCGATTTGCCGGAGCGATATGGCCCGCGAGCAACGGTTTACAACCGTTATGTTCGATGGGGTGAGCGCGGTGTCTGGCAAGGGATATTCGAAGCACTTGCCCAGGAGTGTGAGGACGCTCTTGTCTTCATTGACGCTTCCATCGTCAAGGCTCACCGCGCAGCGGCTGGGTCAAAAAAAGGGAACTGGAAGAAGGTATTGGCCGCTCACGCGGAGGTCGCACAAGTAAGGTTCACGCGGCTGTAGACGCCAAAGGACGTCCGCTGCGATTGGCTATTTCTGGCGGGCAACTCCACGACAGTCAGATGATGGACGCCTTCCTCGATTGGGAAGTGCCGCCCCTCGCCATCGTGGCCGACAAGGCATACGGAAGTCGCAAAATCAGGCAGCAGATTGCTGATGAAGGGGCATTGGCGGTCATTCCATCCAAGAGCAATGCGCGCCAGCCGATCCCCCACGACAGCGGCCTTTACCGACAGAGAAACATCGTCGAGCGTTTCTTTTGCAAAATGAAGGATATGCGCAGGTTGGCTACCAGGTTCGAGAAGAAAGCTCGAAACTTCCTTTCAATGGTGCAACTCTTCGCAATCAGATGTTGGGCGAATTGAGTCCACACCCTAGTTTTCGTATATCTTTATTATACACAATAGAATTTTTTTCAAAGAAGAGAATACTTACTCAAATAATTGTTTTGATTATCCTCAGAAATAAAAACTTTGATCCCCCAGAATATTCCCGCTTGAGAATAAGTGCTCCGCATAATCTAATTGTCTTTAGTCCAATAGGCTGCACAATAATATTGGTGTGCTTTTAGCTTCCACTCCGTTTTCAAGGTCTTCCTAATTTCTCTGGCGTCTGTTTGTTCGCCAGCGAACCAGACATAAAGATCATCATGCTGAGGTAAATTGACTTCGACCATTGATGCCGTCAACTGTCTGTCGCGTTCGGACAACCAGCAAACATCCACCCCAGCAGGTTTGTTAAAGACTGTTTGATAATCTGTTTTTCGTGTTGAAAGATAAACTTTGCCCTGCGTATTGGAAGAACAGTTTTCCAGAATACGGGAAATCGCAGGTAAAGCAGTTTCATCTCCCCCCATTAATAGCCAGCTTTGATTAAGATAACCGCCGCCACCTGGGCCCATAACACCAATAGTAGCGCCCTCTGGAACACTTTCGGCCCAATCTGCGGCAACACCACCTTTGTGCCGTACCACATCAAAATCCAATTCCCCCTGTTCCGGTCTGACATAACGCGCAGTATAGACCCGGTTATGCAATTCATCTTCACCTTCGGGAAATTGTACTTTTCCAGATTTTAGCCGAATTGGCCAAACTGGTTTTCGATTTGGCGATTTGGGTAATAACAGCCTGAAATGCAGCCCTCCTTCGTTAAAAATAGCCAGATCATCGCCAGCTAAAGTTATACGTAACATTCCCTCGTTTAGAATAACTCGTTTGACAACAGTCATTTTTCTAAAGTTGGCAGGTGAACCTTCATCAAGGTTTTGCCCACTCCAGATCAAGTCGGATAACTTCAATCCAGGCATATGACCCGTTAAATAGTCAGCCACAAAATCACGCATAATGTCGAGCCCGTCATCTCTTTCGGTTTCAACAATTAAATTCATTTGTTCCTCTGTTGCTGAAAGACGCAACACTCCGTATTCACTTTTTATAGAGAAACTATTATCGCTATGTTTTTCAGCCTTTAATTCATGCTGTTCGATATGACGAACTTGCGCTTCAAGATGTTGGTCTGCATCGCGGATCGGAAGGCTTAAGGAAGATTGAAACATAGCTCACTCGTAATATTACAAAAATTAAATTAGGTCTGATTTTATGTACTGTTGCCTTTTGCAAAGGTGTTTTGACGGCTCATCAAAATTAACAACAATGGTGTTCCGACAAGCGCGGAAAGCAATCCCGCTGGCATTTCATAAGGATAATCAATGACACGGCCAATCCAATCAGCAACAACCATCAATGATCCCCCAGCAAGCGCCGCAATAATCATTTGCAAACGAGCTTGATGAACCCCTAATGACCTTGCGATATGTGGTGCCATCAACCCGACAAAACTGAGCGGACCAACAAGAACCGTTGCCCCCGCCGTTAAGCAGGACGCCACAGTAAAAAGAACAAAGCGTGATTTACGTACGTTTAGACCAAGCCCAAGGGAAACTCTCTCACCAAGGTTCATGACATCCAGCGCCCGTGAGCCAATCAGAAGAGGTACCATCAAAGCACACCCAAGAAAAAGCGCACCACAGGCAGCTTCCAGACTAACCCCATAAGTAGAACCAGCCATAATACGAAGCAAATGAACGGAACGAAGATCTCCTGTGGCCGCCAAAGCACCAATCAGGGCGTCGATTAAAGCGCCGAGGGCAACACCGATCAAAATCATCCTTTCGGGCTGAAACCCGCTTTTTTTTCCAAAAGCAAAAAGCGCTGCAAGGACAATACTTGCCCCAAAGAGTGCGCCAATCGCCATGGTTTCAGGGCCAACACCGACAACAAGATAGATACAGACACCGATGCCCATCATAGCCCCGGCATTAATTCCCAAGACTTCGGGGCTTGCCATAATATTCCCGGTCAAACGTTGAAGTAACATCCCAGCCAAAGCCAGCATAATTCCAGCGCCAAAAGCTGCAATTACCCTAGGTACGCGCCATTGATAGACCGCATCCCAGTTTCCTGAAAAATCAAAAGCCCATCCAATATCTGCGTCTCGACCAAAGGTCACTGCCAAAATAACGACACTGATTGAAACCACCGACATGATCATCAACAACCTAAGTCCAGCGACTTGTCGCCAAACAATTGGTGCATCACTTGTTTGCACCACGGTTTCAAACTTCATTCTTGGGATAAGAAACAATAAAAGTGGCGACCCTAATAGAGCTGTCACAGCCCCTGTTGGTACAAATTCGCGCAAACTTCCTGCCAAAATTTGAATAACAGCATCTGTCATCCATAACAATGTCGCGCCAATCAATGCACTCCATATCAGTTGAGATAGGACTTTACGTGCACCACAGAGCCTGACAATCATTGGAGCAACCAACCCAATAAACCCGATAACACCGACAGCGCTAGTAACAAAGGCCGCCATAGCAATGGCGATAGATACGGCGCAAAACCTGATCATTCCGGGGGAAACACCAAGCGATGATGCACTCCCATCCCCCAGTACCAACAAGGAAAAAGGGCGCACCATTATCATGGATAAACCAAACAGGATTAAAAGTTGGGGGGCAAGAGCGCTCGCTACATCCCAACTTTGTTGGGATAAAGACCCAGCCCCCCAAATAAATAAACTGGCTAGATAGCGGTCATTTAGCAAAACTAACAATGAAGCCAATGCACCGAAATAAAGACTAACGATCAAGCCTGTTAGAACCAGAGAAATAGGAGAGAAATCACGTCGAGCCATAAGCCCAAAAACTAGAGCCGCAGCTACACCAGCACCGACAAGCGCAATAACTTCACGGCCATATACCAAGGTTACCGGGAAAAATAACCCTGCAATAACCAGCGCCAGATAAGCACCTGCAGACACGCCCATTGTTGTCGGAGATGCCAATGGATTACGCAGAGCCAATTGCAATATTGCACCAGAAAACCCCAATGCCAAACCACAGAGGATCGCGACGCTCAATCGGGGTAAACCTGAAAAAAGGAATAACATCTGTCGAACATTGTATTCATTGCTATCTACCCCATGAACAACAATGTCCTGAATATCCTGCCCCATGAGTATCCATGATAAAACGAGTGCGACACACAAAATCATACAAAACAGCGCCGGATTATAATTGCGTTGCACTTCACTCATGAATAACGGCTTTCCAGATAAGACAGGATTAACGACAAAAACCGTTTAGCCGATGGCAACATCCCGAACATCAGAACAGGTGGCATAAGCGCAAAGCGGTCGTTTTTCACAGCGGGTAAATGTTTCCACAAAGGGCTATTTTCCAGAGTTGGCTTTATGTCATCCATTAAAGGTTCAAAAACAACAAGCTCCATTTCCTTTGTTGCTGTTAAGGCCAATCGTTCCAGCCCTATCGTCTGAAACCCCCAATAATTTGTTTCCTCTGTCCATGCGTTTGTTAAACCAACCTCGTCCATCACATTTTGATAAAGGCTATTTTCGCCATATACTCTAGCGTGTCGTCCATCCATGAAATTAAGTAACGTCAAGGGTGGGTAATTTCTTTTTGCAACAAGATCCCGAGCTTTGGCTAGCTGAACATTAAAAGCCTTCAGATATGCTTCTGCTTCTTTTTCAATCCCCAATAAAACACCCAGATTTTCTGTTATCTCGCGCGAAGCCTGTAAGGGTTGGCGTTTTCCATCAAAAAGCGGGATCATTTCAATCGGCGCAATCTTTTCCAACACAGGCTTATGGCTGGCCGTATAGGGTGTCATAAGGATAAGGTCCGGATTTAAGCGTGATATTGCCTCTAGATTAATGACCAGATCTTGCCCTATATCGGCCACCGAGGAAGGTAGCTTTGGTGCGCCGACCCAATAATCCCAGTGTTGGGCCGCAACTACCCCTACAGGGGGAATCCCTAATTCCAACAAGGTTGTTGCCGAACCATAATCCAGACACACAATTCGACGTGGGGGATTTTTACCTTGAGATGCTTGGACTGAAGGAAAAATAGATAAGAACGGCACCGTCGATGCGGTCGCTCCCATCTTCAAGAGTGTCCGTCGATCCTGAAAATATCGATGATTAGGGCAACTTTTTTGTCGTTTTTCATCACACTCATTCTTGGGATTAAACAACATAGGTTATTGCTCCAGCCCCATAGGGATGCGGCAAAACCCCCATTTCCACCCCGAAAATCTTTGCAAGGGTTTCCCGTTGCAGAATATGCGCGGGTGCCCCATCTGCGATTAATTCACCATTGCGCAATGCCAAAAGGCGGTCACAAAAACGGCCAGCCATATTGATGTCATGCAGCACCATAAGAACAGAGATGTTTTTCTTGTGCGCAAGGTCACGTATCAGACTCAATATCTCGACTTGATGAGAAACATCCAACGCTGAAATTGGTTCATCCAGTAACAGACACTTTGCGTCCTGTGCAATTAACATTGCAATCCATACACGCTGACGCTCTCCGCCTGACAAATTATCAACCTGCCGATGACGTAGAATATCTGTATGGGTTAGCTCCAGAGCTTCATCGACCTTTTGCCGATCAATATCTGTAAAACGGCGAAACGCGCCATGCCACGGATAGCGACCATGTGAAACGAGCTCTTCAACTAACAACCCCTGTGCAGAAGGCATGTGTTGCGGCAAGTAAGCAACACGACAAGCAAATTCCTTTTGCTTCCAAGTTGAAAACTCCTTCCCTTCTAGCTCTAGAATACCCGTAGATGGAATTACCTGATGGGCAAGGAGTTTAACCAATGTTGATTTACCGGAACCGTTGTGCCCCAACAGTCCACAAACAACTCCTGCCTGTAGATCCAGACTGACAGGTTTCAGAATAGACGCCGCACCAGCCGTGAACGATAATTCACGACTGGTGAGAACAGGCTGTCTTTCTGTTAGAAGGACAGTGTTAAGTAATGTCATCAGAAACGATAACGAAGGCTGGCCTGAACAGTTCGCCCCTCGTCCTTGTAACAACTTCCTGAAGCACAGATCTGCCCATCTTTATCAAAAAGGTTGTTGGCATTAATCTTGAATTCAGCCCCTTCGAGCTTGTTACTTATTTCGCCCAGGTCATAACGTAATGCAGCATCAAAGAAATATCGTGCATCATTATTTATGGTATTCGTATCATTACCTTCGCTCTCACCGAAGTAACGTACCCCGCCAGATACACCCAATCCCCGAAGAGAACTATTCTGGAACTGATAATCAACATAGGTTGATAAAGTATGGAGCGGAATACCAGAAACCTGCTTGCCTACAGTGCCTGTTGGACCATCTTTAATTTCAACATCCGTATAGGCATAGGCCGCATTCAGGCTAAGACCTTCGGTTAAGCTTGCTACGGCTTCGAGTTCAAAACCGCGAGAACGCATATCCTGCTGAACCTGAACATTCAAACCAGATGACGAATCAAAGACAATCCCGTCTTCTTGATCAATTTGAAAGACGGAAGCTTGAATGACAGCGTTCTGGTTCAGGAACTCATATTTCAAGCCAGCTTCCATCTGTTCACCAACAGTCGGTGCAGCCGGCGTCCCCCCAACGAGGTTACCAACGTTAGGGGTGAAAGACGTTGAATAGTTTGCGAAAGGTACCAAACCAAAATCGGTCACATATGACAAACCTAGTTGCCATGACATTTCTTCTTCGTCTTGCTTAATCGTACCAGTGTTATTTTTTGTTTCAGCATCCAGAAAATCATACCGAACACCTGCATTCAACCGCCACTGACGCCAGGCGAGTGAATCATGCATGTAGATACCGATTTGATCCTGTTCTTGATCAACAGCAAGCGAGGGGTTCATCGTGATTGCACCACCAATAGCCCCAAACCCCTGACGCTGTTCGTACTCGTTCGTACCGTAATCAAAGCCTGTAACCAGCGTGTGCTTAACAGTTCCTGTTTCAACGGATGTTATCAGGTGATTATCGATAACAAATGTCTCTTGTTCTTCAACGGCTAACCCAGCGTTCTGAATTGATCCCCCAGCCCCTTGTCGATAAGCATATTCTAGGTTGATATCAACATTGGCATAGCGGGTATTTTGACGGAAGGTAAAGGTATCATTGAAACGGTGTTCGAACTCATAACCCAGACGGTATTGTTCGTGATCAAAATCATTCCAATCTTCATGTCCGGTATAAAGATCTGTAATGCCATTTGCATCATTGTAGAAGAACGCTGTCCCCCCCGTCTGAGAGTCCATATATTCTGTCAAAACAGTCAGCTTGGTATCTTCGGTTGGCTTCCATTCAATAACAGGGGCAATATATGTACGATTATCGTTATAGCCCGGCAGATCGGTTTCACTATCGCGAACAACACCCGTCAAACGATATTTGATTGTTTCGTCATCATCGATGGCATCAGAAAAATCAAAATTCCCCTGAAAACGCTCATTATTACCTGCAATAAATTCAACTTCTCTCAGGCGATCTTTTGTGGGGCGCTTCGTTACGATGTTCGCAAAACCACCCGATGAACTGGCCCCATAAAGCGTAGAAGAAGGGCCCTTGAGAATTTCAATTCCCTCAACACCATAAGGTTCTGCACGATATACCGCTGAAGAGCCACTGAACTGACGCAGGCCATCACGAAACACGCCGTTATAAACCCCATCAAAACCACGAATGGTGAAAGAATCATAACGATTATCAAAACCAAAGGCACTGGTCACAATACCCGGTGTGTAGGCAAGCGCTTCATTCAGGGTTTTTGGCGCTCTATCATCTAATTGTCGTTCAGTTACAACCGAAATATTCTGAGGTACTTCAATCAGCGGTGTATCTTTTTTGGTACCAATTTGGCTGACCAGCGGCACATAACCATCCTGAACAAGCGTGTCATCACTTTCTGCCTCAATCACAATCGGTGCTAAGCGACTGTTTTCCTGGTTTCCTTTTGGATCAAATTTTCCGATTGTAACAGTACCATCGTCAGAAATGATGTAATTCAACCCTGTCCCGTTCAGCAAGACAATCAGGCCACGTTCTAAGGACATAACACCGTGCACACCTGAGGTCCTTAGATTTTCCAGTGCTGCACTATCAGCTAAAATCTGAACATTAGCTTGCTGGCCAAAAAGTAAAACTGAATCAGCTAACGATTGTGGTGCAATCTGAAAACGTAAATTTTGCTGCTGCTCCCCCGAAACATTCTGCGCGATTTCATCTAAAGGTTTTTGATTAGAAGTCTGGTGATTAGTCGTTTGGGCAAAACCACTATTTATTGTTAATAATGACGTAGCCAACGCAGTTGTCATCATCATTACATAACGGCGCAAGACTTTAGTCTTACGGATTTCTTGAACTTCACTCATTGAGCGGTCTCCACTATTTTTTCGTTGAGAGCCTGAGCCGAAACCTCAGATGCGAACAAGTCGCATTTTCATCACTTATACTTCAACAACGATAGAGCTCGTTCATTTTTCAAATTTTTTTTATTTTTTTGATAAAATAATTACCCAGGGGGAAACCTCGGTTACTTCCAGCCCGTGTAAACTAGCAATTCCACGAAGGCTTTTACGTGGCTGATCTAATTTAAAAACACCAGTCAAACGCTTCTCGCGAACGTCGGTATTAGAAATAAATATATGCCCGTTGAAAAAGTGATCAATCTGATCAACCACAGAACCGAGCGGTTGGTCACGGACTTTCAAGTACCCTGCTCGCCATGCCGCAATATCATCTATAGGACGCTTAGAAAGCTTATAATCATGGCTACTTAAAAACGCGACACTCTCACCAGGCTTTAGCTGAACAGAAACAGTATCCTGCTTCATGTGATTGACCTGGACCAGTCCTTCGGTGACAGCCACACGAACCCCCGTATCCTGTTCATCAACAAGAAATGCCGTTCCAAGAACCTTTGTCTGTATGTTCTCTTTTTCCACAATAAAGGGACGGGTTTTATTTTTACTTACCTCAAAAAAAGCAGCCCCGGATAAAATGGTGATCCGTCCTTCTTTCTCGCTAAGCTTTACATCGATTGCCGTTTCTGGGGCAAGAGTAACACGACTACCATCCTCCAAATCCAGCACACGTACTTCTGGCTTACTGTTTACGAAATCAGCCCCTAAGTATTTAACCTGATACGAAAATAGCGGAAGTGAAAAGGCGATAAACAAAGATAGGGTCATAAAACTTACGGCACGGGTAACTCTGCGCGCGAAACCAACTTTCGCAGAAAACGGCAAATGACCAGAAGAAGAAGAAGAAGAAGAAGAAGAAGAAATCGTAGTCCCCTTACCAAGGTTCTGACTTATAAGGGAACCTGATTGGGAAATCTTTTTAGGGGGCGAATTCAGCTCAAAAG
>NZ_CAKZMP010000262.1 GCF_937128705.1 uncultured Kiloniella sp.
GATTACGGTTCCACCATGTCGTTACGATATGTCTATACGCCACAATTGGTTATTGATGGACGTGAAGAATTGGTGGGCTCACGACGAGGTGATGTTTTGCTCGGAATAGAAGAAGCGGCTAAAGCGGGTAAAGCTGTGTCTTTATCGATCGCGGGTAATACTTTATCTGAACCAACAGTAAATTTCAGCAAAGAGCTTCCGCTTGGAGGATCGGCTACTTTGTGGGTGGCTGTTTTTGACGAACAGCACGAGACAGAAATTCAACGCGGTGAGAATAAAGGGCTGTTTATGGTCAACAAACACGTTGTTCGTGGATTTGAACGTGCCGCTGAATGGAATGGTACAGATGCCTTTGTCTCGTTTAGTTTTGCCTCACTTGGGTTATCTCCGAAAGACGGATATGCTTTGTTACTACAAGATGGTCTTGGTGGTGCAATTCTTGGGGCCGTTTTGCACGAAAGTAACCCGAGTTAATTCCTATCCAAATTGGGTTAGAAATCTTTATCTCAGGAACAGAAAAGGCGGTTGATGTTGTTCAACCGCCTTTTGATACTTCTTGGGCCGAGAGAGAATCTCTTATGAAAGACCCTTGCCCATGACACGGGACATGCGTTGTGCAAATGTCGCGGCATCAGATGGGACCTGTCCTTCAAGGATTCTTGCCTGATCCAGCAAGAGCCAAGCAATGTCTTCAAGCTCTTTGGCAGCACCGTCTTCTTTGATCAGGGTAGAAAGCCGCTTGACCAGATCGTGTTTCGGGTTGATTTCGAGCACACGTTTACTGGCTTCATCAACCTGTTTATGGCTCCTTAGAATACGCTCCAGATGGATATCCATATCCCCTTCATCGGCCACAAGACAAACGGCAGAGTCGGTGAGGCGTTCTGAACTGCGGATATCTTTAACTTCCCCTTCGAGGGTCAGTTTCATATAACCGAGCAGGGCGCCGAGTTCAGCTTTGTCTTCTTCTTTGTCTTTTGAAGAATCATCCTTGTCATCTGCACTGTCGATCTTGTTCAAATCGGCACCGCCACGGGTAACAGATTTAAAGCCTTTGCCTTCGTACTCGTTAATGGATGTTACCCAGAATTCATCGACGGGGTCATGAAGAACAAGCACATCCACATCTTTGGCTTTGAAGCCTTCAATCTGTGGGCTACGACGAAGTGCCTGCTCATCTTCACCAGAGATATAGTAGATATGCTCTTGGCCCTCTTTCATGTTTTCGAGATAATCCGCAAGGCTGATCCAGCTATCGGTTTTGATGGATTTGAAGCGGCAGAGTTTTAAAAGAGCATCTTTTTGCGGCAGATCTTCGTAGAGACCTTCTTTGAGGACAGAGCCAAAGTTTTCCCAGAATTTCAGATATTCTTCCTGCTCGTTCTCAGCTTTTTTCTCGAGAATGCCAAGGACACGTTTCACAATGCCGCCGCGAATTTTACGCAGCATTGGGTTATCCTGAAGCATTTCACGACTGATGTTGAGCGGTAGATCTTCTGAATCAATCACGCCTTTCAGGAACCGCATGTAGGCAGGGATAAGTTCTTGGCAGTCATCGGTGATGAAGACGCGACGAACATAAAGTTTTACGCCGTGTTTGCGATCTGGGTGGAAGAGATCAAAGGGTTTACTGCCCGGAATGTAAAGAAGTCCAGAATATTCCAGGACACCTTCGACGCGGAAGTGTTCGCGTAACCATGGGTCGTCATAGGCATGGGCAACGTGATGATAAAACTCTTTGTACTGTTCATCTGTTACATCGGATTTACTCCGGGTCCAGATTGCAGAAGCAGAGTTTAAGGTTTCCCATTCTGTCTCATTATCTTCCGGGGTATTCTCAATGCTGCCATCTTCGTTTTCTGGGGACGCTTTTTTGAGTCGGATCGGAATTGGAATGTGGTCAGAATAGGTTTTGATGATAGTGCGAAGACGTAGTTCTTCACTAAACTCTTTTTGCTCTTCTTTCAGGTGCAGCGTGATAGAGGTTCCACGCACGGGTTTCTCAACTTCGGCAATGGTGAATTTGCCTTTGCCATCTGAATCCCATTGCCAACCCTGATCTTCGCCGGCACGACGACTGGTAACGCTGACTTTGTCGGCTACCATATAACTGGAATAGAAACCGACACCGAACTGACCGATCAGATTGCTGCCGTCTTTGCTGCTTTCCATCTGTTCCATAAAGGCGCTGGTGCCAGAACGTGCGATGGTCCCGAGGTTATCAATAAGCTCTTGGCGGTTCATGCCAATGCCGTTATCGCTGATGGTGAGCGTGTTGGCATTTGAATCTATTTCCAAGTCGATCCTGAAGTCCGGATCGTCTTTCATCAGGTCGCCATCTGTTACTGCTAAATACCGAAGTTTATCACATGCGTCAGAGGCATTGGAAATGAGCTCGCGCAGGAAGATTTCTTTATTGGAATAAAGCGAATGGGCCACGATGTCCAAGAGCCGGGAAACCTCGGCCTGGAAGGAAAGTTGTTCCTCAGACATGATTGTATAATCCACCTTTTAACTATTCGAAATAATATTGCTAATCTCTTGGCCTTATTTATCAAGAGCAGAAGACATATGGCTTAATAAGATCAGTATTTCAAGTCATCTAACCGATGAAGAGGTGTTGGCTGCCTTCTAAGCTATTGCAGGAATTTTGTGTTCCTGTAAAAACATAGAGATAATTTGTTGTGATTGTACAGCTCGTGTGCTCGGGCAAAGGGTTTTATCATTATGTCTAATCGGTTTTCTAAATCGATGTTGTTGGCTTTTTCTTTGGTGCTTGGTGGGTGTGCTGCTGGACCGAATTCTTCACCAAATATGGTGTTTGAACGCAAGGGTGTCGCCGTGCCAACCATGACTCAATATCAGTATTGTCATGGGTATGGATGCGCGAGACAATTAAGTCTGACCGTGAGTGATGCAGATAAACAAGGACTGATCAAAGCCTTTGGTGTACCGCAAACCCCACAGCAAGAGCGGGCTGCGATGGCAAAGGCGGTTGCTTATATGGAGCAAACGAATGCGCCAAAGGCTGGGACTGAAAATGATATCGGCGGCACCTTTACAGGTTATGGGCAATCGGGACAGCTTGATTGTGAAGATGAGGCTGTAAACACCACGACAACGCTGATGTTCCTCAACGAATTGGGGTTGATTAAACATCACAGACTACGGTCTCAGGTTACCCGAGGATTCTTTATTGGTGGATGGCCCCATACGTCTGCGGCTGTTGTTGATGTTTCTACCGGGAAAAGTTTCGCGATTGATTCCTGGTTTGAAAATAGCGGTGTAAAGCCGCATATTGTGCCATATGAAATGTGGTCTTCCGGGTGGGACCCTGGGAAAGACGGACCTGTCCCGACTGGGTTGCAATAACCAGTTCGGAAATGAATTGCTTTAAATTCAGATTGGCCCTGATAGGGCTTAACGAAGTCGATGACCGAGATCTTCTGGCGGAATTATTGTTGTAATCGTTGCTGTAACGATGAGTATTACCAAAACGATTGCTATTTCTATCGTTATGGAACGCCTGAGCTTATCGACCGCTTGTGGATGACCTGTCCTGAATTGTGGCACCAGCCGCAGCTTGTTTAAGGCTGCAAAGCAAAGCAGCATAGCGACAAGGTTCGCTTTTACTAAAAGCATCAAACCATAATCAGTTGTTAGTCCCTCTGTCCCCCCTGCAATAAACCAAGCCATGCCGATACCTGTGGCGAGTAATATGGGGACAAGAAAGGTTGCAATAATGCCAAATCGTTCCAAGGTTTCTGATGCGGTTTGTTTTTTTCTGGTCAATAAGCGTGAGTAGGGGAATGTAATCGAGTAGGTTTATTGTCGTTGCATTGGATAGAAAGTAAATTGTTTGGCCTGTGAATGTTTGATGCCATGATTTTGAAAAAGCATGAGCTAGGCTGAAATATTGCTGTTTTATTGATGTGTTTGGCGTCTTAATTACGTTTTCTTCTTTCTGTTTTCTGTGTATAAAATTATCTCATAATTTACGTTTTTTGATTTGGATTTTACGTGTTCTGTTATCACGGCCTCCTAATCGCAGGGGGGATAGATGGGTTTTCTCGCATCGACTAAAATCACAGCAGTTCTGGGGCCGACAAATACGGGTAAAACCTATCTGGCGATGGAACGGATGCTTGCTTATAGCTCGGGCATGATTGGTTTTCCTTTGCGGTTATTGGCCCGTGAGAACTATGACAAAGCCGTCGCCATAAAGGGTGCTGCCAAGTGTGCCTTAGTCACTGGTGAAGAAAAGATCCTTCCCAAATCCGCCCGTTATTTCTTTTGTACAGTTGAATCCATGCCAGTGGATAAATTGGTCGAGTTTCTGGCCGTTGATGAAATACAATTGGCGGCAGACGAGGAACGGGGGCATATCTTTACGGACAGGCTCTTAAATGCGCGGGGCACGGCAGAGACCATGTTTATGGGCTCGAATACAATCGCGCCGATCCTGAAGAAGCTTGTCAGGGATATCGAGTTTATTGAACG